>CAXBGJ010000087.1:0-12724 GCA_963975045.1 uncultured Marinomonas sp.
TTTTTACGGCATGCAGAGCTTCAACCGATCGATCACCAAATATTTTCCATACATTCCTGCATTCTATTGCAGGTTGTTCTGTATTGTTTTCTAACATCTAACTTCGCCCACCTAGTTTGAGTTGATGGTGCTCTACAAACACCATATCTTTATTATTAGGGTTTTTATTAGTGGTCATCGACAATAAAGTCGGCAGAATATGACCTCTTGTTCCTTTCGTAACTACTCATTTTTTTGATCAATTATTAGCGTTTAATGCCTTTCTCTTGGCGGTATTCATCCAGTGTTTGCATGATTCGAATCAAGCAATCATCACGCTCTTGAACTAACTCATTGATCGATGCGCCGTTGGCTTGGGTTAAACACCCTGCCACCATGTCATCTTTCAATTCTTGCGTTAATTTGGGTGCTTTTAATCGCGTCCAAGGTGCTTCTAGCGATTCTTCAAAATGATCTAATAAATGCGCCATACCGCCTTGCCCGCCACCAAGATGGTAAGTCAAACAATGGCCCATAATGGCCCAACGTAAACCCGGCCCATGAATAATCGCTTTATCAATGTCTTCGACCGTACACTCTTTATTCTTGACCATATGCAAGGCTTCTCGCCAAATGGCTTCTTGCAGGCGATTCCCAATGAATCCTGGAAGTTCCTTAGCCATTTTGGCAACCTGCTTTTCTATTGCTTCATAGAAAGCCGCTGTCCAATCAACCACATCTTGGCTGGTTCTTTCACCGCCACAGACCTCACAAAAAGGCATTAGATAAGGTGGGTTAAAAGGATGACCAACCACAAAACGATCTGGCTGTCCTTTTAGATCTACAGCCATCTGTGTCATAGGGAATCCTGATGTACTGGAAATAATCACTACATCGGGCGGTGTAATTCGATCCAACTCAGCAAACAAGGCTTGTTTTGCATCCAACCGTTCTGGCGTACTTTCTTGGATCACTTCTACGCAGGAAACCATGTCTTCTAGCGAATCCACAAAGCGTAAATTCTGCTTGCTCGCGCCTTCTCGTAAACCGAGTTTTTCAATGGTTGGCCAAATATGATCAACCATCGCCAATAATTTTTCTTTGGCATTAGGACCTGGATCATAAGCCACTACATTCATTCCCATACGTAAAAAATGCAGTGCCCACCCACCACCAATCACTCCGGTACCAATTACACCAACATTTGTCACTTCATTTGGATTTGGACGAGCCATACTATTTCTCCAATTATTATTGAGTGCCACGCAAACATAATTTGTCACGGGCTTCAGTAGGGCTAAGAATACGTGAGCCCATGCTTTCAACAATATTGACAGCTCGTTCTACCAGTTGGCCATTCGTTGCTAATACACCTTTGCTAAGGTACAAGTTGTCTTCTAACCCCACTCGAACGTGACCACCAAAGAGTGCAGATTGAGCAACCCACGGCAATTGATTACGTCCTAATGCAAATGCCGACCAGTTCGTATCGGCAGGCAACATATCAACCATGGCTTTTAACATGGCGATATTAGGTGGCGTCCCCCAAGGAATGCCCTGACACAATTGAAACATGGCATTATCAGCTAAGAGGCCTTCTTTCATCATTTGCAAAGCAAACCAAAGGTTACCGGTATCAAAAATCTCTAGCTCAACGGTCACGCCTAATTCTTTAATACGAGCAGCACCAAGACGCAGCATATCTGGGGTGGAAACATACACTAAGTTACCATCACCAAAATTCAAAGAGCCGCAGTCTAAGGTACAAATTTCAGGCTTGAGAGCTTCAATATGAGCCAAACGCTCAATAGCGCCGATAAGATCAGTGTCTTTACCAAAATTGGCAGGATTTTCTTCAGGGCCAACATATAAGTCCCCTCCCATACCACCAGTAAGGTTAATGATGATATCGCACTCTGAGGCCCGCAAACGCTCACATATTTCAGCATAAAGATCGACTTGACGAGATGCCTGCGTAGTTTCTAAATCGCGCGCATGAATATGAGCAATAGCCGCACCAGCGTTCCACGCTTCAATAACAGAATTGGCAATTTCTTCAGGAGTAACGGGGACATGAGGGTTACGCGCTGCAGTATCTGCAGCACCGTTAACAGCGCATGTAATAATGACGTCTTGATTCATCAGAAAAACTCTTTAATTTAATAAATAGAAACTAGAAACTAGAAAAATTCAAAAATCACAATGAACTCTAGGTGTTAGGCCTTTAAAACTACACGTCAAAATGTTTTCGTTTTGCCTAAAAGCGATTCTATTTAGCCTAAAAGCGATCCTTTGACTTCCTTGTCGCAATTAGTCATCTTTCCTTTATTTATATAAATCGTTAATACTGATAAATACAGCCGCCTTAATGACTTGAAAAATCCAATACCACACGTGATGGCACTTCACCTTTCTCCAGTCTCTTTAAAACATCATTTATAGCTGATAGTGGCTGTAATTCAATGTCTGCTTTAACTTTACCATCAGCAGCAAACGCCAGTGCTTCAGCCATATCTAGACGAGTCCCGACAGATGACCCGCGAATGGTAGAGCAATCAGATACAACATCAAATAACGGAATGGGAAATTCCCCTGGCGGTAAACCAACTAATACACAGGTTCCACGCTTACGCGTCATGGCTACACCTTGATTAAAAGCAACTAAAGATGGCGCAGTAATCAGAACCCCATGTGCCCCTCCATTCGTTATTTTTTTTACGGCTTCAGCCGCATCTCCATGTATTGCATTCACGACAGCATCAGCACCTAATTCTGTCGCATGAGCAAGTTTTTGCTCATCTATATCAACCGCACAAACACGTAAACCCAATGCTTTAGCGTATTGCACACCAAGATGGCCAAGACCACCAATTCCTGAAATCGCAATCCATTGCCCAGGTTTCGCCTCTGTTTCTTTAATACCTTTGTAAGTCGTCACACCAGCACAAATAAGTGGTGCAGCCTCTGTCGCAGAAAGACCATCAGGAATCAAAGCCACATAGTCCGGATCTGCAATAATATATTCCGCAAATCCACCATTTTTAGTGTAACCAGTTACTTCTGCTTCATCGCACACCGTTTCCCATGCTGCGAGGCAATGCTCACAGTGCCCACAGGCCGAGTAAATCCAAGGAACACCAACACGGTCTCCTTTTTTTACCATGGTGACATTTTCACCTAGTTCTACTACGATGCCTATAGCCTCATGGCCAGGAATAAATGGAGGTTCTGGTTTTAGCGGCCAATCTCCATCTGCTACATGTAGGTCTGTGTGGCAGACGCCACAAGCCTCTGTTTTAACAAGAATTTGATCAGCGTTTGGGGTAGGTTTATCAACACTCTTAATAATGAGTTTTTGACCGTATTCTTCAATGACGGCTGCTTGCATTTTAATACCCATGACATTAACTCCAGTAATTTTTAAATATGAAATAAAGTTCTCAATATCACTATGCTAAGTGACTCAAAGGTTTGAATATCAACAGCATAGGAGATAACTAAAAATTGATTTTATGGGGCTATATAAAATTTATCGGCTAGATCAAGTACATAAATATATACCACAGTAGTACAGACATCCCTCCCACAATAGATCTTTTTTCAAAGGAAATTCTGTGATGTGGCATCTCATTTTGAACGGCATAAATAGTAGTATCATTATGATTCACCATGTACCCTCCTTTTAATAAAATCAAAACAAAATGGAATTCCTCCAATAGAGCCATTGGAAACATAAAACAATCACTAACAAGACACGAATAAATGTTTTTCCCTCTACTCGAGAAGACCTGAAAACCTATTCACACCGTCCCTATATTCCAGTTGCCATAATTAATGACAGACATAGACGCTTTACTTAAAACACCGTTATAAATATGCTGCACCATTAAATACAATTTTTTACTGTCACTCCCTAGCACACAAACTGTGTCTGAGTAAAACAAAATATGAGTATTTCTTTATTTACTTTTGAAAAATGGAATAAGGCAATTGTAAATGCCGCCACACATCTTTATACAGAACGCTTCCCATCTACATTAATCACAGCACTAGAAACGCTGATAAAGGGTGAAGCCGCAATGATCATGCTAGAAACCAAAGACCAGCCACCCTATCTTCTTTTTGACCAAGGCATCCCTATTGAAAAAAGAGGTCGTTTGGTTGATCAATATTTTACCCATGGCTACTTATTGGATCCTTTTTGTCTAGCCGTTTCGAATGGTTTAGAACAAGGTTTCTATCACCTATCTGATATAGCACCTGACAATTTTTTCGACAGTCAATACTACAAAAAATACTATGTTGACGTTGGATCCATAGAAAATTGCTACTTCATTGTCGATTTAGATAAGAAAACAAAAGTCACCATTTGCCTTTATCATGGTGATCCTAATTATCGCTATTCTCAGCAAGATTTTTCTACTCTTCGTGCCGTCGAGTCCTCTGTACAACAACTCGTTACTCACCATTGGGAAGATAGGAAAACTAAAATAAGTACCCCAACGCCCCAATCGCTTACTCAGCCACTCGATGTCGCTTTTATGAACTTCGGAAAATCAATATTAACGACACGAGAACTTGAAACTACACACCTTATCTTGCGTGGTCACTCATCAAAATCTGCCGCACGTGAACTAAATATTTCATCAGATACTGTCCGAGAGCATCGTAAAAACCTTTACCGAAAACTAAACATCAACTCTCAGGCAGAGTTGTTTGCACTCTTTATTAGCGCTATTTCAGCGTTTAGAGAAGGCAGTGATGAGGATCCGCTTAAAAACCTTATCAATCACTCTGAATAAACTATTATCCCAGACTCAAAACACACAATAAGATGAACACTATTGAAGAATGGATTTTGTTTCAAAAAACTCCTTAACTCCAAGATGGCCAAATTCTCGTCCATTACCTGATTGCTTATACCCTCCGAATGGCGCTGAGTTGTGCCATAGCCCATCATTAATAAAAACCTGACCAGCTTGAATTTTACGAGCAATATCCTCTGCGTGTTGTATATCATTGCACCATACTCTCGCCGATAATCCATAAGGTGTATCGTTTGCTATTTTTATCGCCTCTTGTTCATCATCATAAGGAATCATGCAAAGTACCGGACCAAATATCTCTTCACGGGCAATCGTCATTGTATTTTTCACATCAGCAAAAATAGTTGGAGCAATATAAAACCCCTTATCAAGTTCAGCAGGGCAATAACCTCCTGTGACTAGTCGAGCGCCCTCTTTTTTTCCGATTTCTATATAGTTTAAAACCGTGTCACGTTGCGTTTTTGATGCCATTGGTCCCATAAATGTATGGTCATTTAAAGGGTCTCCAGTTGTGATCTTTTCTGCATGTTGTTTTGCAATCTCTATCGCTTTTTCATAATGTTTATTGGGCACTAACATACGGGTTAAAGCGGTACAGGTCTGCCCTGTATTGTACATAACATCATCAACACCAAGCTGAACAGCCGTTTCTAGATCCGCATTTTCACAGATTAAAAAAGGGGACTTTCCTCCTAACTCAAGACAAATACGTTTAATCGATTTTGCCGCTTGTTGAGAAATATCGACGCCAGCTCGAGTAGAGCCAGTAAAAGAAACAAGATCCACTTCAGGGTGAGAAACAAGAGAGGCACCAATATCAATACCAGGCCCATTAATAAGGTTAAATACACCTGCAGGAAGCCCTACTTCATCTATTATTTCGGCAAGAAAAAAAGCATGTAACGGCGTCATCTCACTTGGTTTTAAAACCATAGTACAGCCCGCAGCTAGAGCTGGGGCAATTTTCCCGATTAATTGGTGGAGAGGGTAATTCCATGGCGTAATCAAGGCACATACACCGATAGGTTCATTAATAATTTTTACATTATCAAGGTGTTCTTCGCGATCAAGTAACCCTGTATATTCAGCATGCTTAAGGAGCGTATTTATCGGTTCAAGTACCTGTACTTCTCGGCAAAAATTTAACGGTGCTCCCATTTCAGACGTTATTATTTCGGCCATTTGTTCGCTTTTGTCAGCTAATCGAGTCGCAATAGCGTTAATATAAAAAGCTCTATCATCTGCCGACATAGTAGACCAGATTGGAAAGGCATTTCTCGCTGCTTGCACAGCCTGATTGACATCGGAGTGATCCGCTAAAGCCGCTTGTCCAGCCAATTCTGCTGTGGCGGGATTAATCACATCGATAACTTTATTGTCAGCAGTTTGTATCCAACACCCATTTATATATAGCTTTTGATAGATATTCATTATTAATTAGACCCTTCCAATAGACTTAAAACCCTATAGAAGTTTGAGTATGCATTGTAAATATCAAAATAACTTCCCCCCCATTTGGGGTATCAAACAATAAAAACCATAAAATACTGTCTACTTTTTAATGAATATTACTGGACTTCCCAGATCTTACTAGACACCCATTAACATTAAAATCTAGTTAAAAAATAGATGTTTGATAACATGCAAATGTTATCCCGAAGAGTTCAAAAGAGAAGCCGTTAAACAAGTGACAGAGCGTGGTTATTCTGTCGCTCACGGCTCGATACGACCGCCCACAGTTTATGCGCTTAGATCAAAAATTATGGTGAGTCGCAGCCTCAGACATCTGAGGATTTTGATTTAGCCTCTGAGAACGCACGGTTCAAGTCTGAACTGCGACGAATCACAGAGGAACGTGACATTCTAAAAAAGGCCGCAAGGTACTTTGCCAACAACCCAGAGTAAAGTACGCCTTTGTCCGTGATCATCAAAAAAAGCACTCCGTTCAGCTGATGTGTCACGTCTTTAAAATTCATCGAAGCGGTTATTACGCTTGGTTAAAAAAGCCTTTATCTGATCGGGCGGTTGAGGATTTATGGCTGCTAGAGCCTATAAAAGAATGCCTCATTGCTAACGGAGGAACCTATGGAAGTCCATGGATACACCGTGATCTTCGTGATGAAGATGAATTTTGTAGCGTGCATCGTGCTGCCAAGATTATGCGTAATAACAGCATTAAGGCCTCAGATTGCGGACAACATATTGAAGCGCCAGTTTAACCCTGATGCACCCAATAAAGCGTGGGTAAGTGACATCACCTACGTTAGAACCCATGAAGGATTTTGTACGTAGCGGCAGTTATAGATTTATTTTCCCGACGTGTTGTCGGGTGGTCGATGGATAAAACGATGGATCGTCATCTGATTATTAATGCTTTATTGATGGTGGTTTGGCAGCGTAAACCTAAGAACGGAGTATTAGTGCACAGCGATCAGGAGAGCCAATACGCGAGTTCTGATTACCTCGCTTTTATGAAGGCTCATAATTTAGCGCCATCGATGAGTCGTCGAGGAAATTGCCATGATAACGCCGTTGCAGAAAGCTTTATTGCGACCTTCAAGAAGAAAGTGGGAAAACGAAAGATCTACTCGACAAGGGAAGAGGCGAAAGGTGAGATGCTTAATTTTATTGAGATGTTCTACAATCGAATAAAACGTCATTCTCATACAGGCGGCGTGTCACCTGCTAAGTTCGAAGAAATGTTTTTTTTAAAGAGACTACTGTCTAGAAAAGTCTGGGAAGTCCACAATGACTTTAAAAAAATTCCTGTGTGACATGGTCATCTTCCCTAATGATTGCATGAGTCCTATAAAAACCAATAGATTAGAGACTCATCAGTGACAGACGTAAATCAGTCTATCTTTCTTGGCTAGGCTTTTTTTCAAATTGCTGCTGATAGCAACGGGTAAAGTGAGATAAAGAAACAAAACCACAAGCAACGGCAATAGACGTAACACTTTCGCTTGTTTGCTGCAGTAAGTTACGTGCTTTTTCTAATCGTATTTGTCGATAAAAGGATTTAGGCGTCTGCTGTAAATTTCGTTTAAACAAGCGCTCTAGCTCTCGATCAGATATGCCAAGATGCTCTGTTAACTCTGAAATTAATAAAGGTTCTTCAATATTAAGCTCCATCAGCTGAACCGCTTCAATTAGGTGTTTGTTGCGGCTATCTAACCGAATTTGGAGTGAACGGCGCTGAGGCCCGGTATTGGCCCTTTGATGTGTATAAATCAATTCATCAGCCACGTGTGTGACCAATTGTTGACCATGTTGTATTCTTATTAGGTACAACATCATGTCTAAACCCGATAGTGCGCCGGGACAAGAAAATAGCTTTCTATCAATTACCAATAGCTCTTGTACAAATTCTACATTAGGAAAAAGTGCCTGTGTACTTTCATGATTTTCCCAATGTACCGCGGCTTTATAGCCATCTAGAATACCAGCCGCGGCCGCAATGTGAGCCCCCATATCCTGACAACCAATATCCGCACCAAAATAACTTTGTTGACGAATAAATCCTAAAACGGCGGAAGAAGAAACCGTTTTAGGGTCATGACAACCTGAACAAATAATTAATATCTCGCATCGATGGACATCTTTGACACTGCTGGTCGTCATGATATCAATACTATCGCTACTACTAACCAAGCCTCCAAATTCAGACACCAACTCCCACTCATAGAGAGGTAAACCGTTTATGACATTTGCATGGCGTAGAGGGCCTAACATTGAGCTTAAGCCAAATAAGGAAAAACCAGTTGTTAATAAAAAATGAATTTTTCTAGGACCATTTTCTATATTTTCACTCTGCACTTCTGATCCTTTTCAATTAATGAAGATGAAACATAGTCGTAAAAAAACAATTTATATACGACTTTAATCAATCTAATGCGTTTATTTGTACCTATCATAGACTCTACTAACAAGCTCTTTGTTCAAACCTAAAAGCATCTTTTATTATAGGAAGGTAGAAAAATGTCTTCAGCAATATTACCAAAAATAGAACACGCCATTCCTCTATTCGAAAGCCCGGTTTTACCGGAGTGGATTGATTACAATGGTCATATGAATGACGCCTGCTATGTCGTCGCTTTTAGCCAAGCGGTAGAAGGCTTTATGTCTTGTATTGACCTTAATGAAACATTTCGCTCAGAACATGATGTTTCAATTTATACCTTACAAAGCATGGTAAGCTATTTACACGAAGTGTCAGAAGGAGAAAACATCGTCATTAAGGGGCAATTGCTTGAAAGTGATGCAAAAAAACTGCGCTTATTTTTGACTATGAGCCATGCGACCACCCATGTTGAATTAGCGACAATGGAAACATTATTACTGCACATGGACATGATACGTCATAAAGCATCTCCTTTTCTTCCACACACACTTTCTTTAGTAGAAAATATTCAAACCGCCCATAATAAGCTAGAAACGCCTAAAAACGCAGGCAAACCTATTAGCTTGAAACGGATATAGTTCATTCTACAATATCAATCCAGCATAAAATTAACAGGGTTATCATTGATAAAAGGAATTTTCATGCCTGCACCGAGACGCCCTGTTTCAATCCTACCAAATTGAGCAAACACTCTACTCACAAAACGGTTTATCTTTTTCAGAAAAAAAACGACAAGATAAAAATCATTGTCGTCTGCCATTAAGAGAAAGCGTGTATGCCTAGGAATGCATTAGTCAGTGGTTATTGTTCGATTTTTTTCGTTAAAACCTCAACGTAATCACAAATTTCGCTGTAAAGCTGTTTTCCCTCCACTGTTGATTTGAACCCATGCAAGCCTCCGTGAACTAAGCCTTCAATAACACTTAATTCTGCAGGCACATTAGCATCCAATAATGCTTGTTGATAATAGCGAGCATCGTCGATTAGAGGATCGTATTCCGCAGCAAATAACATGGTTGGAGGCAGAGAGTTATGAGTAGTTGCATTGAGTGGTATCAGCTCTTCGTTATTCGAGACAAAAGATGCTTGCGGGACATATTGCCCCCAACAAAAATCAAGGCTATTTGTGTCTAATAAAGGCGCATCAGGCATGGCTAGATGTGATGGCAAAGAGCCAATTTTTGAAAGTGCAGGATAAATAAAACATTGGGCATAAGCTACCGGAAGCGCTTTGCGCCGACAACGTAGTGACAAAGCGGCCATCAAATTCGCTCCGGCACTGTCACCCATCAATACAACCGGTACAGCACTTTGCCCTACCAGTGCTTTATAAACAGATTCGATATCATCTAAACCTGTTGGATAAGGTGATTTCGGTGCTAAAGAGTAATCTATTGCGGTTACTTTCACCCCACAATCATTCGCCAAATTAGCACAAAAGCTATCATGGCTGTCCAAATCACCTAAATACCAACCACCACCATGTGCAAAAAAAACCTGAAGTTGAGTTATTGTACTTTCAAATTCCTGCTCTTGAGATTGATAGGAGCGAACCTTTACACCCGCTAACACATGATCTATTACATGTAAGTTTATAGGTCGAGGACCCGAAAAATGTGCCGTCATGGCATTATAAGCATATCGCTGAGCATCAATTCCTTGCTCAACAACTGACGCAGGAAAAAATGACAGACTTTGATTTACAAAGTCTGTCATTGATTCACTTAATGGATATTTTTTGTCCATTTTAGTGTTAACACCTCGGTCTAACGTTAAATAGGGTCGCTTCTATGGTAACCAAGTATCGACAATTGCTGCGTTGTTTTTAACCCATTCCTCAGCCATTTCATCAGGGTATTCTCCTTCGCTGGCAATTTTGAATATCCATTGGCTGACATAGGATGCATCTAAGGACACATTACTTAAAAACTCAGCAATTTCTGGTGCTCTTTTTTCTAGCGATGCGGAATAACCTATGTAGATTTCTGTGTTCGGAACTCCGCACTTAATGTCGCTGTCTTGTAACCAGTTTTCTGTATCAGAAAACTTATAACAGCCATCAGGGTTGTAATCTTTATGTAGTTTTTTACTGTCTCCGGCGTAGCCAGTAAATGCAGGCTCATCAAGTTTACGAAGGTCATAGGCAAAATGAATCCATTCTGGTGTCCAGTAATAAAACAAGATACCTTCTTTCTTACGATATGCGGTTTTAAGTTGAGCTTTAATAATGGAGTCCGACACGATAATAGGTTCAAAATACTTATCAAACCCATAACTTTTGGCTTTTATTTGATTGATTTTCACTCCTGTCCAACCCGGCGCACCAGGCCAGTATTCACCTAGCCCGTCGCCATCAGCATCAAACAATTTAGCAATCTCTGGTTTCGCCAAGTCATAAACAGACTTCACACCGTACTCATCTTGGATATAGCCTGGAATATAAAAACCATCGGTTCCTAAATAAGGCGTTTTGTTAGCTCGAACGCTTTCTTTACCGCCTTTTGCGATAAATTTCGCCCAAGGTTCCGTTTGAGAGGATGTCCAAATATCTGGATGAACATCAATACTGCCTTTACCTTTATCCATCGCTGACCATATAGCCGCCTGATCAGCAGACATGATTTCAACATCCACATTGAAATTCTTTTCCATGACAACCTTCAATACGTTCTCAATAGCAAGAGAAGCGTCCCAGCTTACTTCACCAATAACGATCGTCTCTTTGGCGCTTACGCCTTGGGATATACTTACCCCCACAGCGGCAGTTAACCCAAATATTGTTAGTGCTTTCTTCATTGGTATTTCCTCTTTATTTTTCATTAACAATCCAAGTAAAAGCAGTTATTTATCAAACTCAATAAATGCTCCTAGACCAAAATTATGTTTATGCTATTAAGAACTTATGCTTTTCGATGATGCCCTTGGATAATTTTGTCCAAAATCATCGCGCACAACACAATCGCAAGACCCGCCAGCAGACCTTTACCTGCATCAAGATGCTGCAAAGAAGACAAAACGTCGTACCCAAGTCCTCCCGCGCCAATCAACGCAGCTACCACCACCATAGACAAACTCATCATGATGCTTTGGTTGATCCCCGCCATAATAGACGGCATCGCCAACGGCAATTGCGCCTTAAACAAGACCTGATTCGGGCTCGCCCCAAATGCCAACATCGCTTCAATGACCGATGGACTCACTTGCTGAATGCCTAACGCGGTTAATCGGATCATCGGCGGCATAGCAAACACTACTGTCGCTAATACCGCAGGCGGTTTACCTATTGAAAAGAACGCAATGGCAGGAATCAGATAAACAAAACTCGGCATGGTCTGCATCACATCCAAGATGGGATTTAGAATTCTGTTAAAACGAGGGTTTTTGGCGGCAAGAATGCCCAAAGGCGCACCAATGAGTAAGCAGATAAACACCGAAGCACCGACCAACGCCATGGTGCTCATTGATTTATCCCAGAAGCCAAATGCCCCTAGATACGTCAAGGCAGCAGCAGTAAACGCCACCACTTTCCAACCTGCCATTTTCCATGACAATAAAAGTAATAGCAGCGCCATCACAGGCCAAGGCGTGCCAATAAACAACAGCTCAAGAAAATCCAGCATGCCGCGGATAGCCCAAGTGATCGAATCAAAAACATCTTCAAACGAAATCGTTAACCATTCAACAAAAGCATCGATACTATTTGCTGTGGTCGAAGCGATTTTACGGCTGGTTGGAAAGGTGTCTAAGGCATCGATAACTTGTGCTGCACTAAACTTATAAACCGTTAAAGGGTAAATGGCAGCGATCAGTGCTACGCCTTTCATTATTCTATTGCTGCTAGTACCTTTTAATAAGTCGTTATTAATTCGCCATTTATTGTAGAAATTGTAATACAAACTGTTTGCGACACTACCGCCAATCAATCGACCAACAACAAGGACACCAAGACCGACTGCAACACTAGCCTCAGGGTAAGCGTCTGCACTCCAAAGGCTTCTGGCAATCGAAATACAGCCCA
>CAXBGJ010000088.1:0-12699 GCA_963975045.1 uncultured Marinomonas sp.
CATCAAGCGACCCAAATGATGACAGATTGGTTAGAACAATCCACAAGGCAGCATAAAATTCGTTTTGCAATCGACGTCGATCCACTGGAAACTTACTGATCTAGCAAGCATAATGGGCGCGTCGTAATTGACGTCTAATATTAAAAAAGCCAAAAGTCTTAATTATGTTTAATCCCATGCAAATAGCAGCAAAAGGAAGTCGTCCCAGAAAAGGCGCGACTCGACGTTCACCTCCTCCACCGAAACGCAAAACCGCTTGGTGGTTATGGCTTTTAGTCCCCGCTATTCTTGTGGCCTTTATTTACGGATTAACGCAACTCAATCAAGTCGCGCCAACACCCAAATCTAAGCCTGTAGAAAGAACTAAGGCGATAGTAAAACCGCTGCCTAAAGAAATTAAAATCGCACCAAAAGAAGTAAAAATAAAACCAGTACCTAAAAAAGATACGTTTGAGTTTTATCAAATACTGCAGGACAGCGAAGTCGATACCAGTCATGTTGACGCTTATCAGTCGACACCTCGCGGCGAACAAGATTTTTATTACATGCTGCAGGCCGCTTCTTTTCGCAGTCCAGAAGACGCCGACCGCATGAGAGCGAGGCTAATCATATCGGGCTTGGTCGAAGCCAATGTTCGCAAGACGATCAGCAAAGGCGAGCAACCTTGGTACCGTGTGACTCTTGGCCCTTATGAGTCTCGTTCCAAAATGAATCGAGCAGAAGACAAACTCGTTTCGATGGAAATATCACCCTACTCTTATAAAGTCAAAAAAGAGCAATAGTTCCCTTCAGATATCCGTCCATATTGCATACATAAAGTGAAAGCGTCTCTTGTGTGCAATCGTTGCTTGAAATCCTCCCGCTCGCCCCCATTTTAGTAGAATCGAAACTGGAGTAGACCATGACAACGATTCTTACTGTACGTAAAGGCAACCAAGTCGTCGTAGGCGGCGATGGACAAGTTTCTTTAGGCAACACCGTGATGAAAGGCAATGCTCGAAAAGTGCGTCGTTTATATCGTGGAGAAGTGATTGCGGGCTTCGCCGGCGGCACTGCCGATGCCTTCACCCTATTCGAACGATTTGAAGGCCAACTCGAAAAACACCAAGGGCATCTTGTTCGTGCCGCGGTTGACCTTGCTAAAGACTGGCGCTCAGACAGAGCTCTGCGCAAATTAGAAGCCATGCTTATTGTCGCTAACAAAGACAGCACCTTAATCATCACAGGAACAGGTGATGTCGTTGAACCTCAACACGGCGCACTTGCCATCGGCTCTGGCGGTAACTTCGCAGAAGCGGCAGCTCGCGCTCTGATCGACAACACAGATCTATCAGCCAAAGAAATCGTTGAGAAAAGTCTCAACATTGCCGCGGATATTTGTGTCTTCACCAATCACAGTTTAACCATTGAAGAAATCGCGATTGAACCACAGCTTGAAGACCAATCCGCCTAACCCAAGGCCAATACGCGATCCACTACATCATTCAAGAATAGAAGAGAATTGATAATGAGCAGCATGACCCCAAGAGAGACGGTTAACGCCTTAGACAAACACATTATTGGCCAACAAAAAGCAAAACGAGCCGTGGCCATTGCGCTGCGTAACCGCTGGCGTCGCATGCAACTTCCTGAAGAAATGCGCGCCGAAATTACGCCGAAAAACATTCTAATGATAGGGCCAACGGGCGTGGGTAAAACCGAAATCGCTCGCCGTTTAGCCAAGCTATCCAACGCGCCGTTCATCAAAATTGAAGCCACAAAATTCACCGAAGTGGGCTATGTTGGTCGCGATGTAGAATCCATTATTCGTGATTTGGTCGAAATGGCCATCAAAATGCTTCGCGAACAAGAAACAGATAAGCTGCGCCATAAAGCCGAAGACGCAGCCGAAGATCGCATCCTTGACGTTTTATTACCGCCAGCTCGTGGCGGAGATCCAGAGTTAGAAGACAGCAGCACACGTCAAACTTTCCGCAAAAAATTACGCGAAGGTCAATTGGACGACAAAGAAATCGATATCGACGTCGCTGACTCACCAGTCGGTGTCGAAATTATGACGCCGCCAGGCATGGAAGAAATGACCAGCCAGTTGCAAAACATGTTTTCAAGTTTTGGGTCGCAAAAAACCAAAAAGCGTAAATTGAAGGTAAAAGAAGCTTTACGCCAAGTCCGAGATGAAGAAGCAGCTAAACTGGTCAATGAAGAAGAGCTGAAAGCCCGTGCGGTGTACGCGGTAGAACAAAATGGCATCGTTTTCTTAGACGAAATAGACAAGGTCGCAAAAAGCTCTGAACGCTCAGGCGGTGAAGTATCGCGCGAAGGTGTTCAGCGCGACCTATTACCTTTGATTGAAGGTTGTACCGTCAGCACAAAATACGGCATGATCAAAACAGATCACATTTTATTCATTGCTTCCGGTGCTTTTCATCTGTCCAAACCATCGGATTTGATTCCTGAACTGCAAGGCCGTTTGCCCATTCGCGTGGAACTGGATGCCTTGACGGTAGACGATTTTAAACGCATTTTGGTTGAACCGAGCGCGTCTCTCACTAAGCAGTATGTTGCTCTGGCGAAGACAGAAAATATCAACCTCAACTTTACCGAAGAAGGCATTCAGCGGCTTGCTGAGATTGCTTTCAAAGTGAACGAACGCACCGAGAACATCGGTGCGCGTCGCTTACACACTGTGTTGGAACGTTTGTTAGAAGAAGTGTCTTATTCGGCCAGCGACATGCCTGACGATCAAACCATCGAAATAACAGCCGCGTATGTTGATGAGCAGCTGGGTGAAATCGTTAAGAATGAAGATTTGAGCCAATATATTTTGTAATGAGTAACGCGACGCCTTCACTGAAGGCGGCTAAACTTTAAAGAAACAAGGGAAATCCGTACCATGGCAACGCCTGCGCCGACAAAAATTCACTACCATAAGCAATCTCGTGAGTTGGCGCTAACGTTCGCCGATGGTCAAGCGTTTCGTCTAAGCGCCGAGTATTTACGAATTCATTCTCCGTCTGCAGAAGTTCGCGGACACGGAATGCAAATGCCGGTTCTGCAGTTTGGTAAAAAAGACGTCGCCATTAGTAACGTCGAAGGCGCTGGCAACTACGCGCTAAAAATATCCTTCGATGATGGCCACGACACCGGTCTTTACTCTTGGGACTATCTTTATAATATCGGCCAGAATCATGATGAACTCTGGCAAATGTACCTAGACCGCCTTGAAAAAGAAGGCCAGACGCGTGACACTTCGGTGATACAAATCCATCAGCTTTAGCTTTTATCATTAATCACCGGGAAGATCTCTATGGGTTCACTCAGCTTGTCCGCCATCAGCGCCATTGAAAATGCTATCAACCTAGCGCTTAAGCAGGATCTGCCTTCTCAACATCGCCTGAATAAATTAGCGGGACAACAAGTCTTTCTCTTTGTAGAAGATTTTTCGTTCATATTACAAATTCATATTCTCGAACAAGGCGTCATGCTGCATCGTCCAGAAAGTCTAGACGAAATAGAGCTGGACCCACGCCTAGATACGCTTGTTCAAGGCCCAAGTAACGCGTATCGAAAATTGCTTGAAGGCGATGGTTTTTTTGATGGAGACCTACGCATCCAAGGCAACGCACAAGCTTTAATGACCTTGCATAAAGTGATGGAGAATTTTGAACTCGATTGGGAAGGATTACTGGCGGATTACATCGGTGACTTGCCGGCTTCTGCTTTAGCTCGCTTACTGCGCATGCAATGGTCTTGGAGCAAAGAATTCACCACCAATACCAGAATACAACTGGTTCAACATCTGCAAACCAACAGTCAACTGCTGCCCAGTAAAATTGAATTCGATCATCACGTTGATGAACTCGAACGTTTCGGCACCTTGATTGACCGAGCGGAAGCAAAATTGAATTTACTCACTAAAAAGTAACCATCATTATGCTTCATGTGGTTACTTACTGTGTGATGTGATGATCTTCTATCTAGTTACTTTAGCTCGACTTAAATACACCCCAGCGATGGTCACCACAAAGCCGACGATCTGAATCATTGTCATGGACTCTGTGAATAAGAAATAACTTTCTATCGCCGCCAAAGGTGGCGCTAGTAATAAGACGGTTGAGACTTGCGAGGCTTTGACTTTTCTCAGCAACCACACCATTAAAAAGACGCCGCCGCCGGACAATACAATCACGCCCCAAAACATCAGTAAGATCGATTCCAGCTGCACGCGAAAAAGGCTTTCACCTAAAATAAGCACAAAACCAAAAGACACCACACTGGCGGCGAGATTTTGTATCGCCATTGAGCTGAAAATATCCGAGGATGAAATCGACATTTTTTGATAGGTCACCCCAAGGGATAAGGCGAATATAGCGGTGCAAGCCAAGGCAAAGGTAACTAAGGACACGCCACCATGACTCATATCCAGCTCTAATGCGGGGCTCACTACCAACATTAAACCCACCATGCCAATCAGCATGCCGACAATGCCTTTTAACGACGTTTTCTCTTTTATTATGATGAAGGCAAGCAAGGTAACTAAAGCCGGTTGTAAGGCACCAATCAGCGCCATAATGCCTGCAGGTAAGCCTTTGGCGATAGCGACATAAGCGAAGCCAAGATAGAAGCCATTCATCAGCATGCCAGCGATAATATGCTTAGGCAGCTCTTTCCACTTAGGAAAATGTCGACGCTGCACCAAGGCAATGGCTAGGAAAAGCAAACCAGCGCAAAAGAAGCGAATACCCAAGTACACGTTAGGATCGATAAGACCGACGATGAGTTTTCCGGTAATAAACCCCGTCGACCAAATAACCACTAAAAGCACATACAAAAACGCCATTTAAATTCCCTTTTTATGTAAGAACAGAAAACGTCAACCAAACTAAAGTAACTCAAAAAATAGCTTTTATTTCCTCAGCACTTAACCCTAATCCAATTAGAAAATGCAATTTCACAAACGCTGCTTCATAGGTCATGTCTTCGCCAGAAATAACACCTGCTTGAACCAATGCCGAACCCGCCGCATAAGCACCTGCAGCGACTCTTCCTGCGCCACACTGGCTAACATTCACAATCACCACGTCTCGGCTTGTAGCGGTGTTTAAAAGCGCCAGAAGCGCCGTGTTTTTGTCTGGTGCGTTGCCCGCACCATAACTCAATAACACCGCGCCTTTGACGTTTTCATTTAATAAGCCTTGCCAATGTTCTGCGCTTACACCAGGAAATACAGGCAATATGGTGACCGCACTTTCTTCCATCTCTGGAATTTGAATCGTCATCCGTTGATGCGTCAGATCAGCATCACGCCAGCGCCAGTCAATGCCTAACACGCCACGATCTGGACGGTGTGGCGAATTAAAGGCTTGCCAGTCACTGGTGTGCGCTTTGTGAGCTCGATCGCCTTCTATCAATCGACCGGCAAAGAATAGAAACACGCCGTTCACCGCTTTTTCACAGACTGACGCTTCACAGGCAGAAATAGCGCCCATGACATTGATCATGGCGTCGCTTCGAACTTTGTACATAGGCACTTGCGAACCAGTGACAATAATCGGCTTATCACTATGAGCAAACATAAAAGACAAGGCCGCCGCGGTATAAGCCATGGTGTCCGTTCCATGTAATACAATGAACGCATCAAACGCCTGCCATTTGCTTTGTATGTCGCTAGCAATCGTCTGCCAATCTTTCGGTGTCGCATTCGATGAATCAATTAAATGCTCATAACGTTGGATGACAAAGTCATGAGTAATCTCGTTGGAAGCACCTAACTGTTGAGCCAGCTGCTCAGCAAAGGCCTCATCAGGCACAAGCCCATTGTCAGACGGTACCATACCAATCGTGCCACCGGTGTACGCGATATAAATTTTCATGCCATTCTTTCGCCTCTTTTAACGCGTTTTTTTATCTATTAAAAAGGCGCTGTTCCCAGAAGAAAGCGCCTTTCGTTTATTAATTAAACAACATTCAAGCTAATACTACATGCGCTCTAAGGTTTCAATCCCTAACAAAGACAAACCTTGTTTTAAGGTTGATGCCGTATTCAATGCCAACTGTAGACGACTGTTTTTTACGTCATCTTCGGCATTCAAAATAGGACAAGCTTCGTAGAAGCTCATGAAAGTTCCCGCTAAATCGTACAAGTAGGCGCATAAGAAGTGCGGCATACCGTCGTTAGCAACTTGTTGAATGGCTTCTTCAAACTGGCATAGCTTCATCGCTAAAGCACGCTCTTGTGGTGCTTCAATCGCAATGTCGCCTGTTAGACTTGCGACATCAATTTCAGAACGCTTAACAATGCTTGCTACACGAGAATAAGCGTATAACAAGTAAGGCGCTGTGTTGCCTTCAAAGCTCAGCATTGTATCCCAATTGAACACGTAATCACTGGTACGGTTTTTTGACAAATCCGCGTACTTAACCGATGCAATACCAACAACGCGGCCAATGTTACGCAATTCCTCTTCGCCCATGTCTGGATTTTTGTCGGCCACCAATTGATAAGCACGCTCTTGCGCTTCTTCCAATAAGTCTGACAATTTCGCCACGCCACCGGAACGGGTTTTAAAAGGTCTTCCATCACTTCCCATCACGGTGCCAAAAGGCATGTGTTCCAGTTGTGTTTCTGGTTTCACAAAACCTGCTTTACGCGACAAGGTGAAAATCTGCTGGAAATGCAACGACTGACGCGCGTCCACAAAGTACAACACACGATCTGCGTTCAATGTATGTTGACGAAAACGTACTGCCGCCAAATCAGTGGTAGCATACAAAAAACCACCGCCGGTTTTTTGTACAATCACAGGGGTGATTTCGCCTTCTTTATTGGCAAACTCTTCCATGAAAACACATTGTGCACCGTTTGATTCTTGCAATAAACCCTGCGACGACAGCTCGCTCACTACATTCGCTAAGTCATCGTTGTAGGCACTTTCAGGCATCACATGCTGACGCTCCAAAGAAACACCTAGCATCTTGTAAGTTTCTTCACAATGCGTCAGAGAGATGTTGATAAATTCATCCCAAAGTGCCAAACATTCTTTGTCACCCGATTGCAGCGCAACCACTAATTCACGAGCTCGCGATGCAAAAGCTTCATCGTCGTCGAAACAAGTTTTAGCTGCTCGATAGAAGGTTTCAAGATCCGCTAACGCCATGCTAATGGCGGTCTTTTCAGCACGTAGTTGTTCCATGTAAGCCAACAACATGCCGAACTGTGTACCCCAATCGCCCACATGATTTTGACGAATCACATTATGACCAAAAAACTCTAATGTACGGACAACGGCATCGCCAATAACGGTCGAACGAAGATGACCAACGTGCATTTCTTTGGCAAGATTTGGCGAAGAGTAATCCACGACTACGGTTTCTGGTGATGTAACTGGGTTTACATCTAGGTGATCGCTGGTACGCAGTTGCACGAGCTCTTTGCTCAGAAAAACATTTTTCAAGAAAATATTGATAAAACCCGGTCCTGCGATTTCGACTTTATCCGCCAAATCTGACAGGTCCAGTTTCTCTAATGTCGCTTGAGCAAAATCACGTGGGTTCATTTTAAGCACTTTAGCAGCGCCCATAATACCATTGGCTTGGTAATCACCAAAGAGGGCTTTCGCCGATTGGCGCACTAACGCTGGCGCCGTATCTGACGCGCCAGCGGCAACCATCGCCGTCTGAATACGTAGATTAAGAAGAGTTTGAATATTCACTAAGAAGACCTTTAAACAGTAAACAGGCCGCCAATGATGGCGACATGTCAGAATCAC
Organism: uncultured Marinomonas sp.; assembly: GCA_963975045.1. Lineage (GTDB taxonomy): Bacteria > Pseudomonadota > Gammaproteobacteria > Pseudomonadales > Marinomonadaceae > Marinomonas. The sequence goes on from CAXBGJ010000088.1 coordinate 7,770, forward strand.
ACAGCCCTCTGATCGGTAACAATCAGAGGGCTGAATTCAAGAAAATAGTTACGCTAATGATAACTGACTTTCGTGATTTTAGCGAAAGAACAGCTTGCAAGCTTGGTTGTTATTTTCGTCCTGATAAGGATAACCAAGTTCATCTAAGAAATGCGTCACATCCGCTTCCTCACCAACCGCCTGCAAACCAACTAAGACTCGGCCGTAGGCATCGCCGTGATTACGATAATGGAACATGGAGATATTCCATTGTCCACCCAGCGTATTTAAGAATTTCAACAACGCACCAGGACGTTCTGGAAACTCAAAGCTATAAAGCAATTCGCCCTTGTCGCTGCGCAAATGGCCGCCGATCATATGACGAACATGAACTTTTGAGGTTTCGTCATCGGTTAAGTCCGTAATTTCGTAGTCTTTTAGATCTTGTAACAACTCTTTTCGACTATGCGGGCTGCCGCCTAACGCCACGCCGACAAAAATTACCGCTTGTTGATCATCACCATAACGATAGTTAAATTCGGTAATGTTTCGACCAACCAACGCCTGACAAAAATTTTTAAAGCTGCCAGGATGTTCTGGGATTTTTACGGCGATAATCGCTTCACGCTTTTCGCCTAGCTCGGCTCGCTCAGACACATGGCGAAGGCGATCAAAGTTCACGTTCGCACCACTGTTGATGGCAATCAATGTTTGGCCTTTCGCATCTTCGCGCTCAATGTATTTTTTCAACCCGGCTAAGGCACACGCGCCTGCTGGTTCAGTAATCGCACGAGTATCATCGTAGATGTCTTTTATCGCCGCGCACATTTCATCGGTGGTGACGGTAATCACTTCATCCACGGTGTCTTTGGCTATATTAAAAGTGTGTTGACCAATTTCTGCAACCGCTACACCTTCGGCAAAAATGCCGACTTGGGCCAAACGAGTTGGTTTGCCATTTTCTAACGCGACCTTTAAACAAGCCGCATCGACGGGCTCAACGCCAATAATCTTAATGTCTGGACGAAGATATTTGATGTAAGCCGATACACCGGCGATTAAACCACCACCACCAACGGGAATAAAAATAGCGTCGATATTGCCTTCATGTTGATGAAGGATTTCCATGCCGATTGTGCCTTGTCCTGCGATCGTATCCAGATCATCAAATGGATGAACATAAACCTGACCTGTCTGCGCCATAATCTCAAGAGATTTTGCAGATGCTTCATCAAAAGCGTCGCCAAATAAAACCACTTCAGCACCATGATTACGAACTGCGTTAACCTTCACTTCTGGCGTAGTCGCTGGCATCACAATCGTTGCTTGGATGCCAAGCTTTTTTGCCGCCAATGCCAAACCTTGAGCATGATTTCCTGCTGATGCAGCAATCACTCCACGAGCACGCTCTTCAGGTGTTAGCTGACAAATTTTATTGTATGCCCCACGAATCTTGAAAGAGAAAACAGGCTGTAAATCCTCTCGCTTCAAAATAATCTCGTTACCTAATCGAGTGGATAACTGATTGGCACGAGACAGTGGTGTTTCTACGGCAACGTCATAAACGCGCGCCTCTAGAATTTTTTTGATCATGGTATGGGGCATAGTGCTTCCTAAAACGAGTATAAATCGACAACGCGATATTCTTAACGACACCTACGCTGACTCTGCTAGTCAAAAAACGAATTGGAAATATACTCTTTCGTCCTTCGTCACGCAAAGACCGATGCTCTCTATGGACACATCAAAATCATATAAAATCAGCCAATAGCCTGACCTAACAGGGTAACATTCATGGCTTAGAGCGCTTATAATATCTTCACCATCAGAGGTAACTTACTTCTGTAAAAATAATCCCAATAAGAATTCCTCTAGCAAAACCATAAATAAAAGGCTCGAATCCCATGACTCAAGATGAACTGAAACAAGCGGTTGCCGAAGCGGCTGTTGACTACATTCTTCCTATGTTAGAAGCCGATACCATCGTCGGTATTGGCACAGGTTCTACGGCGAATCTATTTATTGATGAATTAGCAAAACACAAAGGTCTCTTTGATGGCACAGTGGCAAGCTCTGAAGCGTCTGCCGCACGCCTTAAAAAACACGGCATTCCAGTCTATGATTTAAACAGTGTCGACAGTATTCGTGTTTATGTAGACGGAGCAGATGAATCCAATGACAACTTACACCTCATCAAAGGTGGTGGTGCGGCACTAACACGTGAAAAAATCGTGGTGGCTTGCAGTGATGAATTTGTTTGTATTGCCGACGAATCTAAGCTTGTTAAAGTACTCGGCGACTTTCCATTGCCAGTAGAGATCATCCCAATGGCACGTGGACATGTTGCACGTGAATTAGTCAAGCTTGGCGGTGATCCCGTTTATCGCGACGGCGTGGTAACAGATAATGGTAATAGCATACTGGATGTCTATAATTTAGACATTCTTGACCCTATCGCTTTAGAAAAAAGCATTGATGGAATTGTTGGTGTAGTAACAAATGGCTTGTTCGCAAAACGTTCTGCAGATGTTTTATTACTGGCAACCAAAGACGGTATTAAAACGCTAAAGCGATAATGTAAATACATGCAAAGCCGCTCACTTAACGTTGCGGCTTTGCATCGTTTGCACACGCTAAAACCAGCGACTGCGTCGCATTAGAATAAACTGCCCTCCTCCTAAAACCACCAGAGCAGTACAAAACAGCCAAAATGCCGCGCCACTGTCAGTACCCGGCATACCACCGATATTGATGCCAAACAATCCTGTTAAAAAGCCAAGTGGCATAAAAATGCCCGACAAAATAGAAAGCACATACATTCGAGCGTTCATTTTCTCCGCCTGTAAATTGGCAAACTCCTCTTGCATAAGAAGACAACGCTCACGCAGTGACTCTAAACCTTCTACATAGCGAGTAATATCATTGGCCGCTTCTTGAACTTGGGCGGATTGATCTACCGTCATCCATGATGAAGATTCCTGAGATAATTTATTTATAGCCTCTTTTTGAGGAACTAAAAAGCGCCTTAAACGAATCGTTTCAAGTCGACGCTGAACAAGCGAGTCCCGCTGCCCTACTTCAATGCCTTCACCAATACTCTCCTCCAAATCGGCAAGTTCATCTTCCAGGCTGGTAATGACCTTTGCCATTCGACCTGTCAGCGTTTCGGTTAACGTCGCCACAATATCTGCCGTACTAGTCGGACCTTCATTGTTAACAAGATCTTTTACTACATCTTGCACAGACAATAATCGGCGGCGGCGACTGGAAATAATAAAAGACGGAGTCACCCAAAGTCGTAAAGACACCATATCGGACGGGTTCGATTCTGGATTTAAATTGACTCCCCGCAACGTCAACAACAAGCCTTTTCCCATTCTAATGGTTCGAGGTCGCGTCTCTTCTGCAAACAAGGCCTCAACCACGGTTTCAGGAATTCCGTCTAAACTCGACAGCCAATTTCGCCCTTCTTCTTCACGGCAATCTATATGCACCCATCGACAGCCTTGAATGGGTAACGTTTTAGGCAAGTCTGACGAAGGCAATGACATTGCTCCACCTTCACCATCAAGCTCTAAATTGTGCACAATAAACTCAGACATAGTCATTCCCCTCAACATTTTGCGTAGATTATCTGAAAACGCTGACTTTCCCTATTTATTTTGTCCTCATAACATCACCTTGGCTGACACTCAGAGTCTAGAATGGCATAATTTCTACAACTTCAAATAATAAGGAAATGCCAGACCATGCAAAATCTACCCGATGTTTTAGCATCCAGCTCAACACCGCAAACATTACAAACAGTTTTAACGGTAACAACGGACACCTGCATCGCCATTTCCGATGCACTAAAACAAGGATCTCTTGCGGGTATTCTAGGCATGGCTGGCAATGAAAACATTCAGGGTGAAGAGCAGAAAAAACTGGATGTTATTTCCAATGACATGCTGAAAGAAGCACTGCTTGGCTGCCCGTCTGTCCGAGCCATTGCTTCCGAAGAAGAAGACTATATAGTACCGGCCAATACAGATGGTGAATACTTTATCGCCTTCGATCCACTAGATGGCTCGTCGAACATCGACATCAATGCCATGGTTGGCACCATCTTTTCAATTTATCGTCAAACTGGAGACAAGCCAGCAACAGAAGATGACTTTCTCATTCCTGGAAAAGAGCAAGTCGCTGCCGGTTATGTCCTTTACGGACCATCCACCATGCTGGTTCTCACCACAGGCGATGGCGTTAATATGTTTACTTATGATTCAACGAAACACGTGTTCACACTGACTCATGAAAAAATCCAGGTTGCTAAAGAAACTCAAGAGTTCGCCATCAATATGTCTAACCAACGTTTCTGGTCTCCAAGTATGCAAACCTATGTGAATGACCTAGTGAAGGGAAAAGAAGGCGATCGCGGTAAAAACTTCAATATGCGCTGGGTCGCCGCCATGGTAGGTGACGTTCATCGTATCCTTTGTCGTGGTGGCATCTTTATTTACCCTTGGGACAAAAAAGATCCTTCTAAAGCAGGTAAATTGCGACTTATGTACGAAGCAAATCCTATGGCAATGTTACTAGAACAAGCTGGCGGTAAAGCCCATACGCACACTCAACGTATACTCGATATACAACCAGAAGCGATTCATCAACGTGTTGCCGTCATTCTGGGCGCAGCCAATGAAGTGGATAAGTGCCTAAGTTATTAACTTCCAAGATAAGGTACGTTTAACTTTCAGTGCATAACATAACGAGTTAATAACAAAAAGGTCGCCTAGCGGCCTTTTTTATTACCTGATGCTTCGCTTGTGACTTCAGCGCTTCACTTTATAAGAGACATGAAAATACAAAGCATTGCATCCGCAAAGGCGCGTGAGCGTGCGAGGATTAGATCGTAAGGTGAACCTTGATCGTACACTGTTACTTACTTTCAAACACTTCACTCTGAGTT
>CAXBGJ010000089.1:0-12565 GCA_963975045.1 uncultured Marinomonas sp.
CTTCTTTTGCCTGAGTTAAAAACAATGGGTCTTTTTATGGTGACAGCACTGGCAGAAATTGTCGGCTGTTATCTGCCTTATCTTTGGTTGCGTGATGGAAAAAGCATTTGGCTATTGGTGCCTGCTGCGTTTAGTTTGGCGGTCTTTGCTTGGTTGCTGACATTGCATCCAACTGCCTCAGGAAGAGTGTATGCAGCCTATGGTGGTGTCTATATTTTTATGGCTGTTTTATGGTTGTGGGTGGTAGACGGCATTCGCCCAACGACGTGGGATCTGGTTGGATCTGCTGTGGCGCTGTTAGGAATGGCGATTATTATGTTTGCGCCACGCAGCGCCTAAATAAAAAGTAGAGCTTGATGAGTTCCATGTCATCGAGCTCTTGTTGTGTGCTATTTAATAAGCGCCTTCACTGTATATAAGCTCATAGCTGTGGCTGTAGATTTCTAGGATATTACCGAATGGGTCTTCCATGTAAATCATGCGGTAAGGCTTAGTGCCAGGATAGTAATAACGAGGTTTTTCCATGCGTTTTTTACCGCCTGCAGCAACAATACGTTCAGCCAGTTCTTCAACATTTGGATCTTGAACGCAAAAATGAAAGATGCCTGTTTTCCAATACTCAAAATTATTTTCTGGGTTAACTTGGTTTTTAAATTCAAATATTTCGACGCCTACTCGGTCGCCTGTTGATAAGTGGGCGATACGAAATTTCTCCCAGCCTCCACCAAAAACCTCAGTACACATTTCACCAATAGGGCTTTTGTCTTCTGTGATGTCTGTGGGTTTCATAATTAAATACCAACCCATGACTTGCGTGTAAAACTCGACGGCTTTGTCTAGGTCCGGTACAGAAATACCAATATGTGAAAAATTGCGTGGGTAAACATTGCTCATAATTTTTTCCTTTGTTGAGATTTTGAGTAGGTTACAAATTCATCGTTATTAAGTAAAATTATCATTTGAAATGCTTATGAGTATATTTTGTAATGATTAATCCGCTTTGGTTGCGTAGTTTTTGTACTTTGGTTGACGTTTCGCACTTTACTCGTACTGCTGAGCAGTTAAATATGACGCAATCGGGTGTCAGTCAGCATGTCCGTAAACTAGAAGAGCGACTTGGACGGCCGTTATTAATTCGTCATGGTAAACAGTTTACCTTGACGGATGCTGGCGAGCGTTTGTATCAAGAGGGACGAATTGTTCTGAGTGGTTTAGCCGAGCTTGAAAAGCATGTTGGAGATGATCCTGCCTTTGAAGGATTGGTGCGTGTGGTATCGCCGGGCAGTGTTGGCCTTAAGCTGTATCAACAATTGCTACTTCTGCAAAAGAAACACCCCAAGTTGGTCATAGATTATCGTTTCGCGCCCAATCGAGAAGTCGAACGATTGATTTCTGAACATAAAGTAGACATTGGTTTCATGACGAGTTCATCGATGATGAATGAGGTTCACATTCAGCCGATAGGAGAGGAGGAGCTGCTTTTGGTGACGCCTCACACTGTTCAATCACCAAGTTGGGCGCAATTACAAACATTAGGTTTTATTGATCATCCTGATGGGGCTTATCACGCTGGTTTACTGCTGGGAGCAAATTACCCTGAATTTGAGGAAGGGCAAACCTTCGAACGATCGGGTTTTTGTAATCAAATTAGCTTGATTCTTGAGCCTGTTGCCATGGGGTTGGGCTTTACCGTTTTACCTCGTCATGCCATTGCGGCCTTTAGTAAGCCCGACAGTATTTGTGTCAATCAATTACCCAAATCGGTTACCGAGACACTTTATCTTGGGGTGCATCGAAACAAGCTGTTACCGAGTCGAGTTCACACAGTGTTAGATGAAGCGAAGCGATGTTTGAAATAAAAAAGCCACGCTTATCGTCAATACAAGCGTGGCCTTATGATGAGAAGAGTAGGTTATTTGTTTTTTAGTTTGTTTTGAATACTGAGCAAAATACCGTCAGCATCCAGTCCGACGCGTTTTAACATGGACGCATGGCTGGCGTGCTCTTCATATTGGTCTGGTAAGCCAAGTTGAAGCGTTGGAATGGTAATGTTGTTCGCCAGTAAAAACTCACTTACAGCAGAACCTGCACCGCCCATGATGGCATTCTCTTCAATGGTCACGATAAGCGTTGCATCGCGTTGCGCCAATAAGGCTGCCTCGTCGATGGGTTTTACAAAGCGCATATCAAGCAAGGTTGCATCGACGCTTTCTGCCGCGTGAAGTGCATCGTATGTTGGTCGACCAAAGCCGCAAATAACAATACCAGACTGACCGAGACGCAAAGTACGAGACTTACCAATGGCCAGCGTCGACAGCGTTGGCTCAATTGTTACGCCTGGGCCGGTTCCGCGTGGATAGCGTACTGCCGCAGGGCCATTGTATTCATAACCGGTTTGCAGCATTTTACGACATTCGTCTTCGTTCGACGGTGCCATAACAACCATATTTGGAATACAACGCAGGTACGTTAAATCGTAAACGCCGGCATGAGTCGGGCCGTCTTCGCCTACTAATCCTGCACGATCAATGGCAAACAGTACATCGAGGTTCTGCAAGGCTACATCGTGTATAAGTTGGTCATAAGCGCGCTGTAAAAAGGTTGAGTAGATTGCAACGACCGGTTTTACGCCGTCACAAGCCATTCCAGCCGCTAACGTTACAGCATGCTGTTCTGCAATGGCGACGTCGAAGTATCGGTCAGGGAAGCGCTCTGCGAACTCAATCAGGTCGGAACCTTCTTTCATTGCTGGTGTGATCGCGACAAGTCTGTTGTCTTGCTCGGCCGCATCACACACCCAAGTTCCGAAGACATTACAGTACTTTAGTAGTTTGCTTTTTTCGTTGTTAGGTTTTGGGTCAGGTTCTATTTTATTGATGGCATGATAGCCAATCGGATCGCCTTCTGCTGGTTCAAAGCCTTTGCCTTTTTTGGTGATAACATGCAAAAACTGAGGGCCAGAACGGTCTTTTAAATTGGCAATGGTCGTCAATAAATGGTCCATATCATGACCATCAATAGGACCAATATAATTAAAACCTAGTTCTTCAAACATCATGCCTGGCGATACCATGCCTTTCATGTGTTCTTCAGCTTTGCGTGCTAGCTCAAGAGCGGAGGGAAGCCCAGAGAAAACTTTTTGACCACCTTTACGAATGTTGTCATAGGTTTTGCTTGCCCAAATGCGAGCAAAATAGCTGGATAACGCACCGACTGGTTTTGAAATCGACATCTCGTTGTCATTTAAAATGACCAACATGTCCGCTTTGACATCGCCTGCGTGATTGAGTGCTTCGAACGCCATACCTGCAGACATGGCGCCATCGCCGATGATGGCTACCGCTTTGCGTCCGGTGTTGAGTTGTCGAGCTGCTAGGGACATTCCAAGTGCGGCACCAATAGAAGTACTGGAATGACCAACACCAAAGGTGTCAAATTCGCTTTCTTCACGTTTTGGAAAACCGGATATCCCGTTTTCTTGACGAATATTGAGTAGCGCGTCACGGCGACCAGTAAGGATTTTATGTGGATAAGCTTGATGGCCGACGTCCCAAACAATGCGGTCTTCTGGCGTGTTGTAAAGGTAATGCAGTGCAACCGTCAGTTCGACAACACCAAGGCCAGCGCCAAAATGCCCACCAGTTTGCCCTACGCTATAGAGCATGAACTCGCGTAATTCGCGTACAAGCGCCGGCAACTGCTCTTTTTTAAAGGCACGCAAGTCAGCTGGTGAGTCGACTTGATCAAGTAGCGGTGTGTCGGGTCTGGCAGTAGGTATCTCTTCGAACATGGGCACAGGTTTGGTCACATTTAGTTAATCTAAAAAAGCGGGTAAGTATATCAGTGGTTACGACCAATAATATAGTTCGCAAGCTCAACTAAAGGTTGAGCGGCATCCCCGAAGGGTGAAATTGACGTGATTGCTTGGTCATGCAAACTCAGGGCAAGTGCCTGAGCACCTTCTAAACCAAGCAGTTTAGGGTATGTCGGTTTGTTTGCTTCTTCATCGGAGAATTGAGTTTTACCCAACGTCGTTGTGTCACTGGTGATATCAATGATGTCGTCTTGAACTTGAAAGGCTAATCCGATCGCGCTGGCATAGGCGTCTAATGCCGCGAAATCTTTTTCGTTTTGAGCGCCAGTACTGATGGCTCCCATGCGAATACTAGCTCGAATCAATGCCCCGGTTTTATGCTGGTGCATTTGTTCTAGTGCTTTGATATCAATGTTTTTTCCAACATTTGATAAATCAATCATTTGCCCTGCCACCATTCCATGGCGCCCGGATGCGTGAACAAGTTCTTGTATCAACTGAAGTTGAATTTTCGTGTTGTTGTGTGTTGTCTGGCTCAGTAGTTCGAAGGCAAACGTTTGTAACGCGTCGCCGGCAAGGATGGCGGTCGCTTCATCAAATTGTATATGACAAGTCGGTTTGCCTCTGCGCAGATCATCATCATCCATTGCAGGAAGGTCATCATGAATTAAAGAGTAGGCATGAATGGATTCTATCGCAGCCGCGCTAGCGTCAGTTAAGTCGTTGGCTTCACCGAACAGTGATGCCGCCGCATAAGTGAGCATAGGCCGTACACGTTTGCCGCCATTAAATAAGCTGTAAGACATGGCGCTTTGTAAATTTGCTGCAGGGGCGTATTGGCTTAAATTCTGCGTTAAATAGTTGTCTACTCGACGACGAGCATAAAGGGAAAAATCGTCTAAAGTCACGAATTAAGTTCCGGATCAAAAGGTTCTAGATGCTCACCATCTTGTTTTTCAAGTAGGATTTGAACTTTTTGTTCAGCTTGGGTGAGAACTGACTGGCATTCTTGACTTAGTTTAACACCTTTTTCAAAGGCTTTTAGCGCCTCTTCTAGAGAAAGTTGATTTGACTCCAGCTGAACGACGAGCGTATCTAATTCACCGAGGTTTTCTTCAAAATGGCGAACACTTGTTTTTCGGGACATGAGGGTTACTCTTATTTTGAATCTATGTTTTGTAACAGAAAAAAGCTTACTGTTCGAGGGCGTGTTAATGAAAATTACAAAAATCTCGCAAGAAGATGTGATTCTTGGTCTTTCTTTCGTATAGAATCATATGCATGTATCGGTTGATTATAGCTTTTTGTTAGGAGACGTGTGTGGATATCGCAACGTTAATAGGACTTGTTGGATCTTTTATAGTTATTATCTCCGCCATTTTTGTCGGTGGGTCAGCTGGGATGTTCGTAAACATCCCATCAATATTGATTGTGCTGATCGGCTCTCTCTTTGTTGTGTTGATGCAGTACCCGCTGGCTAAGTTTCTTAGTGCAGGGAAAGTGGCAGCGAAAGCTTTTATGTTTAAGAGTATCCCACTGGATACCCTGATTGATGAAATCTATGGTTTAGCGGATGAGGCACGTAAAGGCGGCTTGCTTTCGTTAGAAGGTAAAGAAGTAAGTCATCCTTTTTTATCGAAAGGCATCCAAATGCTAGTGGATGGCCATGATGGCACCGTGGTGAAAAAGCAGCTGTCCCAAGATATGAATCAGTCTTATTATCGTCACATATCAGGCGCCAAAGTATTCAAGGCTTTTGGTGATGTGGGCCCTGCGATGGGAATGATAGGAACATTGGTTGGTTTGGTGCAAATGCTGGCGAACATGGACGACCCTAAAGCCATTGGTCCAGCCATGGCCGTTGCGCTCTTAACGACATTGTACGGTGCTATGATGGCGAACATGGTGTTCTTACCTATTCAGGTAAAATTAAATGTTCGAGCCGATGAAGAACTGATATGTCAGAAATTAATTTTAGATGCTTTGCTTGCGATTCAGTCCGGCCAAAACCCTCGTGTCTTGGATGGCGCCCTTAAGTCTTATATGGCTGAAGGTCAGCGAATTGAGCGTGAATAATATGTTAGTTGTAAACGGATTCAATAATGAGTGATGAAGAAGAGCAAGACTGTCCGGAATGTGTAGAAGGTTTGCCTGCTTACATGGGAACCTTTGCCGATCTCATGTCTTTGTTGATGTGTTTCTTTGTGCTTTTGCTGTCATTTTCAGAAATGGATGTCATCAAATTCAAACAGCTTGCAGGTTCGTTGAAGCTGGCATTTGGCGTACAGCGCGAAGTCCAAGCTGACTCTATTCCTATGGGGACGTCGGTAATCGCTCAAGAATTTAGTCCTGGTCGTCCAGAGCCCACACCGATTAATGAAGTGAAGCAAAAAGCGGATACCACCCCTGAAAATACACTAGAAGTCATCTGTAAGCCTGGTGATGCCGAATTGAAGGAGCAGAGTGACTCTGGTTCTCCTTCGCCTGTTACCTTTGTGGATAAATCCCATGCGGATCTTGAAAAAGAGAAAAAAATTCAGCAAACAGAAGGTGATGCTCAAATGATTGCGTCTGTGATGCGTGAAGAAATTTCAAAAGGAACCGTCGAAATTGAAACGCAAGATGAAACCATTACGATTCGAATAAAAGATCAAGGATCCTTTGAGTCTGGGTCTGCTGAGCTAAATTATGATTTCATCCCTGTTATTGATTTAATTCGAGATGTGCTTGTGGGTATTCAAGGCACCATTTCTGTGGAAGGTCATACGGATAATGTGCCTATCGACAGTCGCCAATTCCGTTCCAACTGGCAACTGTCTTCAGCTCGGGCTATTTCAGTGGCAGAAGAATTATTTTCTACAGGGCAGCTTAATCAAGGCCGATTTGCCGTGACGGGGTACGCCGATACACGACCTTTGGTCGCAAATGATAGTCCGTTTAATCGTGCAACCAATCGACGAGTTGAAATCGTCATTAAGCAAAATGACACATCACGCCCCAAAGTGCGCAGTAGTGTTGACGGCTTTCCGACCGATGGTGTGATTGAATTTGACTTAGAAAGTGTCGATGAATTGAGGCCGAACGAGATTTTTTAATCTGGATTTGATTTGGATTTGATTTGGATTTAGTAAGGAGCTTCGGCTCCTTTTTTGTGCCTGCTTGGTGGTTTTGTTGATTTTTAATGCTGAGATTAGAGTGTTTTTTTGCTATGGTTTACGCAGATAAAATTGAGGAAGAAAATAAAATGCGAGTAGCCGTCATTGGCGCCTCTGGGCGCATGGGAAAAAATTTAATTACAGCTATCAATGATGCCGATGGCGTTTCTTTGGGCGCCGCGGTGTTAAAGCCAGGTAGCAGTTTAATTGGTGCTGACGCTGGGGAAATCGCCGGCATTGGAAAACTGGGCGTTGCTGCGGTTGCTTCATTGTCTGATTGTGTTAATGATTTTGATGTTCTGATTGATTTCACCACACCGAGTTTAACCTTAGAGAATGCCGCTTTTTGTGCTCAACATCAAAAAGCCATCGTTGTGGGAACAACCGGATTAAATGATGATGAAAAAGCCAAGCTAAACGAAGCGGCCGTAAAGACTCCCGTCGTTTTTGCTCCGAACATGAGCGTAGGCGTGAATTTAACGCTTAAGTTACTTGCGACAGCGGCACAAATTTTAGGTGATGATTATGATGTGGAGATTATTGAAGCTCACCATCGTCATAAAGTAGATTCACCGTCAGGTACGGCGTTGCGAATGGGTGAAGTCGTTGCCGACGCACTAGGTCGCGATCTAAAAGACTGTGCGGTCTATGGTCGAGAAGGGCAAACAGGCGCTCGTACGCAAAAAGAGATTGGCTTCGAAACGATTCGTGCTGGCGATGTCGTAGGTGAGCACAGTGTTTGGTTTGCCACAGAAGGTGAGCGCATTGAAATTACTCATAAAGCCAGTAGCCGTATGACGTTTGCCAAAGGTGCGGTACGTGCTGCTAGTTGGTTGTCAGGCAAATCTGCAGGGATGTATGATATGCAGGATGTGCTTAACCTGAAAGAATAATGCATAGGTTGATGTAAACCTATGCTCAAAAAATGGCCGCTAATTGCGGCCATTTTTATTTTGCTCAATAGTCATGAATAAAGAGACTTACGGCGAAAGAACGTCCGCCAGTTTACTCGATTCCAATCGCCCCTTTAATTCGCCTTTTTTATTAATTACAGGCAAATCAAAGCGTGTATTAAGAGAAAGAGGAATGACCTTTTGCAGCAGGTTTGTTTGACGCACAGACTCTACATGGATGAGAACATCGTTCAATAAGTCGTCATCTTGTAGCTGATCTAAGTTCTGTTTAGTCAGTACGCCTTGGTAGCCTTCGCTGTTGAAGACAAAGGTGTATTCCTTGTCTTGAGGGAAGTTGTCCCTTACTTCTTTTGCGGTATTGCCTTCTACTTTAGCTGTATCTGCCGTCATGATGGTCTGGACGGTGAGTGCTCTTGCTCGATTCACATCTTTGGCAAAGGCTCTAACGTAATCATCGGCCGGTTTTAGGACGATATCGACGGGAGTGCCAACTTGCACCAGTTTGCCGTCTTTTAATACGGCAATACGGTCTCCAAGCCTTAACGCTTCATCTAAATCGTGAGTGATGAAGATGATGGTTTTTTGTAAATTTTCCTGCAGCTCCATAAGCTGCTCTTGCATCTCGCTTCGGATCAGAGGATCAAGAGCGGAAAAGGCTTCGTCCATTAGTAGAATTTCAGCATTGGTACAAAGCGCTCGAGCAAGACCGACGCGTTGCTGTTGACCACCGGAAAGTTGAGAAGGGTATTGATCTTCGTAACCAGCCAATCCAACTGTTTCTAACCATTCTGTTGCTTTCGGTTTCCATTCTGCTCTTTTCTCGCCTTTGATAAGAAGACCGTAGCCAACATTATCAAGCACGCAGCGATGAGGCATAAGACCAAAATGCTGGAACACCATGGCCATTTTATGACGACGAAAAGTGATTAAATCTTTTGGCGATAACGTCATAATATTTTCGCCATCGACTTTTATTTTGCCTGCGGTTGGGTCAATAAGGCGATTAAAGTGACGGATTAATGTGGACTTGCCTGAGCCAGACAATCCCATAATAACGAAGATTTCACCACGTTTTACTTTCAGATTTATGTCTTGTAGACCGATGGTATGGCCGGTTTCCGCTAAAATTTCGTCTTTGGACGCGCCCGCTTTTACTTTAGGTAATACGTCGTTTGGATTGGAGCCAAATATTTGATATAGGCCTTCAATCTCGATTAATGTTTCGTTGTTGTTATCCATTTTCATTACCTTCAAGATGTTTTTGTGCGCGTTTTGCGTAGCTCTGAGAAACGCGATCAAAGATGATGGCAAGCGCTACAATAGCGAGACCATTCAATAGTCCAAGGGTAAAGTATTGGTTTGTAATGGATTTCAATACTGGTTGTCCTAAGCCTTTCACACCTATCATTGAAGCGACAACGACCATGGCAAGCGCCATCATGATAGTTTGGTTGATGCCGGCCATAATTGTTGGCATGGCAAGCGGGATTTGAACTCCAAAAAGTCGTTGTGTCGGAGTGGCCCCATAAGCGGTGGCGGCTTCGAGAGTTTCCTTATTTACCAGGCGAATTCCTAGGTTAGTCAAACGAATAACGGGAGGAATAGCGTAGATAACCACAGCGATGACACCAGGGATTCTACCTATGCCCAATAGCATAACCACAGGGATGAGGTAAACGAAAGCGGGCATCGTTTGCATGATATCGAGAAGCGGGGTGATGATGGATTTGGCTCTGTCTGATCTGGCCATCAAAATGCCAATGGGAATCCCCACACAGATAGAAAGAATCGTACAGACGGTAATAATGCTTAAAGTTCGCATTGTGTCTTCCCACATACCGAAGTAACCAATAACAAGGAAAGAGGTGAGCACACCGGTACACAGCTTCCAAGATCGTGTTGCGGCATAAACCAATCCAACGATCGCGGCTAAAACAATCCACCATGGTGTTTGTATCAGCAGATTTTCAAACCATACAAGAAAGTGTAGAAGTGGGTCGAAGAAATTCTCGATGGATTCTCCATAAGCTCGAGAGAAATCGCGGTAGGCGCCGTCGAGTGTTTGTTTAATAGTGAGGAGGTTGCGCCGACTCATATCTGGAAACTCAGTCAACCAAGAGCTATCTGTCATAAATTAGTTCTCAAAGAGTAAAACGGAGTAGGGAGCCGTACCACTGGATGCAGTACGGCTTATTACTGTCTTAAAGTTATTGTCTTAAAGTTACTGTCCAATAAATTAAGGTTACTATCTAAATAGATTAAAGGTTTTCTAGTGCACTATCGATTTTGGCTTGTATGTCTTTGTTAACCCATTTAGACCAGATGTCTTTATTGTTAAGCATGAAATTTTCAGCCGCATATTGGCCATCAGCTTGGTTGTCTTCCATCCATGCGAGCAACGAGTTCATTTTAGCATTAGTGAAAGAACGTTTAGCGGTGTACGCGTAAGCCAGAGGGGCTCTTTTTGCGAACGCCATGGTTGTCACCGTAAAGACTGGAGAAGGTGGATACATGGTCACTTTTGGGTCCATACAGCTGTTTTCAGCAATACAGTTAATATAGTGATCTTTATCTATGCCGGTGCCGAAGTCTACTTTTACCATTTCGTATTTACCGAGTATGGCAGTCGGTGCCCAGTAGTAGCCAAACCATGACTCTTCACGTTCGTAGGCGCGACTTAACGAACCGGATAAACCTGCTGATGAGCCTGGATCAATCAGCTCAAACCCTGCTTCTTCAAGCTTTAGGGCTGTGAATAGATTGCCAGATGAGATTTGGCAACCCCAACCTGCAGGACAGCCATAAAAAGCGGAAACAGATTCATTTTCTGGGTTAGGGAATTCTTTTGCGTGTTTTTTGATACCTTCGATTGTCGCCAAAGAAGGATCTTTTTCTACCATGTATTTTGGTACCCAAAAACCTTCTTCACCACCATCCGATAATGATCTACCGGCGATACTCAGACGCTTTTCTGCGACACCACGATCAATCAGTGCTTGAACCGCGTTTGTCCACATTTCTGGCGCTATATCTGGTTGGCTTTTTTCAATCATGGAGGTACTGGTTGGCATGGTATCACCAGGTATTAGCTCTGCATCACAGTCGAAGCCATGCTCTAAAATGAACTTATCGATATTGGCAATGAGTGATGCTGAGTTCCAGTTCATATCAGCAATTTGAACCTTACCGCAACTGTCTGTTGCAGCGAAAGAAGAGGTTGCAGCGAGTGTCATAAGACTCGCAATAATACTTTTTTTATACATTATTATGTTCCTGTTATGATTTGTTTATAAGTAAACAATGTGCATTTAGTTTACACGTCTAATCAATTATATCAATTCGTTTGTCATATCCTCTGTTTTTTAAGTACAACAAATTCATATAAAACAATAGTTTATGTATAAATATTCGCTTTCTGAAAAGTATAGGTTTTATTTGTTTTTATGGTCGAAATGAGAAGGTGCTTTGCGAGAGGGCTATAAAAAATCGACTAACACATAAAGGGGTAATCGATTTTGAGGTGTTAATTTGAAGTGTTAATTTGAGGTGTTAAATAGGGAACGATTATACGTTAGGGGAATTGATAACCAGCATTGGAGCCGCATCGATATGTTCAGCATCCATCATCATGGCAATGCGCTGCAAGGATGAGAGAACTTGAGTTTGCTCCCAGCCCTCTAGTGATTCAAATTCGCCGATGAATTTCTCATGCAGTAAAGGCGGAGCCGTACTTAAAATGGCTCTGCCTTCTGGCGTCAATCTTGCGTTGACAATACGCTTGTCTTTTTGTGCTCTGACTCGCTCGACCAGTTTACGATCTTCTAAACGGTTGAGAATCGTTGTGACCGTTGCTTGGCTCAATGACACACTGTCGGAAATACGACGAACGGTAACATCACCTAGTTCTTCAATAGAACGAAGTACCATTATTTGCGGAATGGTTAACCCGCAGGCTTTTACAACGCGTTTGGATTGTAGATCCGTAGCTCGGATAATGCGCCTCAAGTGAACAAGAACATCATGTAGGTGTTGCGGATTAGACATAGTGATAAATGATCCAGAAAATTTTACGGATTATATGATTTTGTAGAGGTCTGTAAAAGCTAAGTTTTGCGTTATTACAGTTCAAAGTATAGGTTTACTTTCCTATCTTGGAAAGGTCAACATGAAAAATTGAATTTGTAAAAATAGACAATGACGTGGTCTGCTAAAAAGGCCTTTCATTATCGCCCTTTTAGTTCATCAAACGCGGCGATGGCTGCCAACCTTGCTGGTTTATAATCGATAATAGGCTCTGGATAGCCACACTGTTTTCTCTGCTCAGGGCTGGGATTATGAATGGATTTTGCGTCTAGCGTTGCGAGCTCAGGAACGAAGCGTTTGATAAAATCACCATTCTTATCATAGGTTTGTGATTGTCTGGTCGGATTGAAAACGCGAAAGTAAGGCGCCGCATCGCAACCGGTTGATGCGCTCCACTGCCAGCCACCGTTGTTTGCAGAAAATTCACCATCAATAAGTTGACTCATGAAGTACGCTTCGCCTTTTCGCCAGTCAGCAAAAAGCAGTTTGGTAAAGAAACTCGCCGTGACCATTCTTAAGCGGTTATGCATCCAGCCAGTTTGATTAAGCTGTCGCATGGCGGCATCGATAATGGGAAAGCCTGTTTTACCTTCACACCA
>CAXBGJ010000090.1:0-12556 GCA_963975045.1 uncultured Marinomonas sp.
GATGCAGACGATTTACGCGTTGCGACGGTTCACTGGTTACGTCACACAGGAATATCGGAAGACGTTAAAACCCGACCCAAAGAACACGTTAGAGAAGATGCTGGGCATTCCAGTATGGCAACAACGGATAAGTATATAGACACGGAATATCGAGAACGTCACGCTAGCGGACGAAAAAAGACACTGCGCCCGCAATAATTGAATACTCGTGAAGCCAAGCCAAGGGATCGACAAGATTATTTAGACCAGCGCTCTAGGCTCTTTTCATCATCAACCTTGGCGTCTACCCAATGGCTCTCTGAGCCTTGAGTTTCCTTTTTCCAAAATGCGGCACGGCTTTTTAAATAATCCATAATAAAGTCGCAAGCTTGAAATGCTTCAGCTCGATGTGCCGCGCTTACACCAACAAATACAATCTGATCGTCGACCGCCAAACACCCTACTCGATGAACAACACAAACATCTAATAACGGCCAGCGTGCATTTGCCTCATCCACAATGACTTGTAAATTACGCTCCGTCATTCCAGGGTAATGCTCAAGTTCAAAGCCGCAATTTTCTTTTGGCAAGTTCGAAAAATGTCGTACTAACCCAACAAACATGGCAACGGCACCCGTTTGATTTGCTTTGAGCAAACCTTTATATAAGTCATCGACCTGAAAGTCTTCGTGCTGTACTTGTATCATTTAGCCTCCCGTAACTGGTGGAAAGAAAGCCACTTCAGTCACCGTCTCAGGAACCCTGTCAGCGTCTCTGGCAAATTCAAAATCAATAGATGACTGTATGCCTTTTTCAAGAAGTGCCTTGCCATTATCCAATTCATTCGCCAACTTTTGTTTAAGCTCACCAATAGTTATGGGGAAGTCAAAAGTCACTTGGTAGGCGCCTTGTCCTATGGCTTCTTTTAACGATGCAAAAAAAACCACGTTTACCTTAGGCATTACCTTTACTCCAATTGCCACTTTTGCCACCCTTCTTTTCAAGCAATGACACATGCTGAATCACAATGCCTTTATCAACCGCTTTACACATATCATAAAGTGTTAGCGCCGCAATACTCGCGCCTGTTAATGCCTCCATCTCTACACCGGTTTTACCGGCCAAAGAGCAAGTGCATAACACTTCTATTTCACAGTCGCTAATGGTATTAATATCGACACTAACTTTAGTCAACATCAGCGGATGACACAAAGGGATCAAGTCGGATGTTTTTTTAGCGGCTTGAATACCAGCGATACGTGCCGTCGCAAGAACATCACCTTTAGGTAAACCGCCTTCCACTATTTTGACTAAGGTTGATCTGTGCATTAACAGTACCGCTCGTGCAGTGGCGGTTCGTTTAGTAACCTCTTTATCAGAGACATCCACCATATGTGCATGACCCTGATGATCTAAATGGGTAAGCTTATCACTCATATAATTTCCAATTATTGTACATATATCAAAAATGTCGCCTATATTTTAAGAAAGCTCAGATGATTGCAAGCAAAGTCGTTTTAATAATAGAAATATTGGCGTCATTAAGAGGCTTAATTTGGTTATCGTACCTACATCACCAATAAGGACAATTAAGAATGGTGTTTCGTCGTGTCTTTCTTTCTCTTCTGCTCGTTCCACTACTATGGTCACAACTTGTCTATTCTTCAGAACAAACAGACATCACACTTGGCGTACTCCCCACTTTAAAAGAAACATCACTCAGTTCGCCTCAAGACATACTATTAAGCGATCAATTTGAACAAAATACATATGGCGAATCCCAGAGCTTTTCAGATTACGCTTATTGGCATAAATTAGCTTTTCCAAAAACGACTAAACAACAGAAAAATGAAAACCTCGTTCTTGCGCTAAATTATTATGTCATTGAAAACCTTGATTTCTATCTTTTTCATGGCAATCAGCTGCAGAAACATTGGACTAGAGGCGCCTTGCAGGATTGGCAGGGCGATACCGAACACTACAATGGAATTTGGATTCCCATCACCTTGTCCAGCGAGCAAAATACAACGCTGTTAATCCGTAAACAAGGCAACAGCCCTCTTCTTACGCCATTTAAATTACATAGTTCACAAGAAGCCACAACACAAAAGGAAAACAAACTGCTTTTTTGGGTTTTTATCATCAGCAGTTTGCTCATCTTACTCGCACACAACATCTTTGTTTTTATCTTGCTAAGACAACCTGGATTTGTTTATTACCTTGGGCTAAATGTCATCATCCTTATTGCCTTGTCTGTTATAACAGGCTTTAGTCGTTGGGTTTTTTCTGAGGAAATGAGTCAGTGGTTGATTCGGAATTTATTTACTGTCTTTGGCATTGGGACATGGATACTCTATCGATTCAGTGTTCAGTTTCTTAAAGAAGTACAAATACCGTCACCAGATTCGTTTATTCGTAAGTATGGTGATGGCATTTTTATTATTTTCTTACTATTAGTTCAGATAGTGTCCGTTAAAACATCTGCCTCTTTGTTTGCTGCGATAGAAGTGTTTCTTTTTATTGCTTGTACCTATTGGGGAGTCAGCGCCTATTTAAAAGGTTTCATAGCCGTACGTTTTTATCTGTTCTCTTGGATAATATTAATGGTTGGCAGCATCCTCAATACCATGATCTTCTGGAAAATATTACCTATTAACCCGGTAACAGAAGCTATTCTTCCTGTCTGCAGCCTACTACAACTATTAGGTTTTTCTTTTGCCTTTGCGGATAAAGCCAATCATATCGAGCAAAAACGACAGCTTCAAGCAATCACAGACCCTTCAACAGGCTTACCAAATCGAACCTATTATTTTGACACCTTGCCATTGCAGATCAAAAAAATGGATCAGAACCATCCCAAACTAGTCTTGATAATGATAGAGATAACCAGCCAACTAAAGCTAAGCCAAGCATTTGGTCCTGCCAAAGCAGACTCGGCTTTATGTGAGGTCATTTTAAGTACGCATCAAAAAATCATCAAAATAGATGGCATATTATCGCTACCATTACCAAATAAAAGTACTAAAAAGCTAATGCGCTTAACCTCTAAAAACATTGTCTTGCTGAGCACAACGCCTGATAAACTCGAAGAGCAAGTCCAGCAAATTCAGCAAATTCTTGACCTTCCAACCATCGTCGATAAGGTGCTTTTTCGACATCAATACAAAATCGGCAGCGCCCTTTATCCATCTCAAGGATCTAACTTAGACAAACTTTACCAAAACGCTCTCATCGCCAGTAACTCTGTGACTTACTCATCAGGGAACTGGGCACCATTTACTCACAAACTTAAAAGTAATCACGCCCATCAACTTCGTTTGATCACTCTACTTACCGATGATATTAGACAGGAAAAACTCTATTTTGAAATTCAGCCACAAGTTAACCTAGCAGATAATCGTATTATCGGTGGTGAAGTGCTGATCCGTTGGAACAATGAATATTTAGGACTAGTCTCACCAGCTGAATTTATCCCTCTGGCAGAGCAAACAGGCCTGATTTATAAGCTTACCGATATGCTACTTGAAAAAGTGTTTCAATGGGCATCATCATGCTCGCCCGCACTTTTGGCACAACGCCTATCAATAAATATTTCAGCCCTTGATCTTCTTCAAGAAAATTTTGCAGAGCGTGTGAATACTTTGCTTCAGCAGTACCGATTATCCGCCGATAAATTCACCATAGAAATTACCGAAACCAGTGTATTTCAAAACAGTGAGATTGTAGGTCACAATGTCAAAAAACTTCATGACGCTGGCTTTGAGCTGTCTATTGATGATTTTGGGGTGGGTTATAGCTCAATGCAAAATCTTGTTGCACTAGAAATTAACGAACTAAAAATTGATCGGTTTTTTGTAATGAATTTAATGACCGACCCCCAAAGCCAAACCTTGTGCCGAAGCATGATCAACCTAAGCAAAGATTTAAACATCATCAGTGTCGCAGAAGGCATTGAATCAGAAGAGATTCTGAATTTGTTACGCCAGTGGCACTGCCAACTTGGTCAGGGTTATCACCTTTATCGTCCAATGTCGACGCTTCAGTACCTCACTCTTTTAGAAGGAAAGGATCTACCTTTGTCACCGACAATAAATCGTGCATAATGCAGTAAGTCATTCATTCATCTTGTAATACATGGTTAAGATCTAACATCACATGAGCCTAATAGACGATTATCAGTTGCTGGAAATTCCAACCAATGCCAGCGAGCAGGAAGCAAAAACCGCATTTAGGCGTTTAGCAAGACGTTATCATCCAGATAAAAATCCCGATACAGACACCACAGAACTATTCCAGTGCCTTCAAGCCGCTTACGAAAACGTTATCAATGCGATACGCCAAGGTGCGCAAGTAAACGATTGGAAACCCTTTAGTTTCACTAAAGAAAATACACAAAGTACTAAGGCAAACAATCGCTATACACATACATCAACGACCACAGACAAAGAACAAGAAGCCTTTGTAAAAGAACGACAGCGCGCTTACGAAGAAATGAAACGCAACAATGCTCATCAAGAAAAAACCCGTAACGATGCCATTAAAGCAGCTCGAAATACCCTTAACGAAAAACGTGTCAAAGCGCTTTATGAAGAAGCGTATAAAGCCTCAAAAAACTTCACGTCTCAAGGCTATCACTACACCGACACCCCAAATGAAGGCCAGCCTGATATCCCACCTTATCAGTCCTTTGTTGACGATGATGAAGAATACCCGCAAAGACACTACGAGACATCCTACGAAAAAGAGCCGATTAGCCAACCAATCCGTCTTGATGCTGCGAAAGCGGCCTTTCGTGCAGCCACTTATATCGCTTTCTTTGCGGCCGGTATTTACAGCACGATTTATTGGCAATCATTCCAACAAGAACCAGTCGTGAACACACATAAAAGTGACTATATCAGTGGTTTATACCCACAATTTCGAGTTGGCCCCAGCTACACATTAAACCAGACAACCCTTTACGCAGAACCCGATTTATCAAGCGCTATTTTACAAAACATCCCCATTAAATCCGATCTACAAAGTATCAAAATGCAAGGCGACTGGCTTACTGTTCGGCATCAAGGAATAAACGGTTGGGTACAAGCAAAAAACGTAGGCTATGGCAGTGCGCAAGAAGCCTTACAAACAGGCTGTTTTGGTCAACCTGGGGCAGCACCACAACACGGTGAACTGATTGGCCAAGCCGACGGAAATAGTCGACTTAGAATCTTAAACCAACTGCCAGAACACAGCATGATCACCTTTGAATCCTATGATGGACAAGCACCCTTCTCCATCTATCTATATGCAAAGCAAGCCTACGCCGCTAACTACATCCCCAGAGGGCGCTATCGGTTGGTGTTAGAGACTGGATCCCTGTATCATCACGCCTGTAATAAATTCCTCTTTAATGACACAACAAAAGTCATCTTAGACAACGTCGATTTTGGCAGCACCGAGCAATCACTCGCGCTGAAGCCATAATCACACTATTTAATGACACTAAAAAATAATCAACCCTGAGTATTCCACCAGCCATGCTAAGTAACATCCGAATCGTATTAATCAACACTTTCCACCCCGGTAACGTCGGCGCGATTGCCCGAGCAATGAAGAACATGGGATTAACAAATCTCTATCTGGTTGACCCAAATGACTACCCTTCAGAGGAAGCCACCAGCCGAGCCGCTGGCGCGGTAGATCTTCTCGAAAACGCCACGATAGTGCCAACATTAGAACAAGCCATTGCTGATTGCAGTCTTGTTATCGGCACCAGCGCTCGTCATCGTACGTTCCAGTTACCTATTATGAATGCCCGTGAATGTGCGCAAAGTGTTATTCCCGAAGCCGCTGACCACAATGTAGCGATTGTTTTTGGACGTGAAACAACAGGGCTTTTAAACGAAGAAATTGCTCAATGCCATCGCCAAGTCTACATTGATGCCAATGACGAATACCCTGTGTTAAATATCTCTCAAGCAGTGCAAATTGTGACGTATGAGATTTGGATGGCAAACCAAAACAAAGAATTTAATCAAAAAGACATACCAGAATACCCACGCAAAAAAGACATGGACCTTTTCTACGAACATTTAGAAGAAACCCTATACGGTATTAACTTCATTGTTCGTAGCCATCCGGGCAAAGTGTTGGATAAGCTGCATCGTTTCTTCAATCGCTCTCGTCCCGAAAAACAAGAGCTTGGAATACTTCGTGGCGTTCTCGCTGCAGTACAGCGAGAAGCAGGACTAACAGAAGCCAACAATCATCCAGAGAAAAAAGCCAAAGACGCACTAAAAGACAGCCTTAAAGAAGAGTAAGTCATTATTTTTGCCTAGAACTAACATAAAAAAACGCAGCCAATTGGCTGCGTTTTTTTATGAGTTAAGATAACACTCAATAGAAAAGCATTATTTTTCTGCTCTTCCTGCAAACTTGCGTTCTTCAACATTAACTTTAATGCGATCGCCAGTAGAGATATGCTCTGGTACCTGAATAACCGCACCAGTAGACAATGTCGCAGGCTTATTACGAGAGGTTGCAGAAGCCCCTTTAATCGAAGGGTCTGTTTCAACGACTTCAAGCTCAACGTTCGTTGGCAATTCAACAGCAACAGGAGCGTCATTGACCAAAACAACTTGAATACCAGTAATCTCTTCGTTGATGAATAAAATCTCATCTTCAATAGCCGATTTATTCAAGGTATAAGGCGTGTAGTCTTCGCTGTCCATGAAAACGTATTCATCACCATCTGAATAGGAAAACATAGCAGGACGACGAATAAGGTCTGCTAGATTGATCATGTCTGAATCTTTAAACGATTCGTCTAATTTTCGCCCTGACACCACATCGTACATACGCATACGATAAATGCTACCACCAGCACGACCCTGCGGAACAGAGCGATCTATGCCTCTCACAATGTATGTTTTGCCGTCGTAATCGACTGCCATGTTTCTTTTAATTTCACTAGCCTTAGGCATTTTTTCTCGTCCTAAAAATAACGTGTTATAAAAACGGAGCTTTTTAATTCGTCCGTGATCCTAATCGACTTCGTAAAAAACCGCCAGAACAAAACGCGTTACATCGAGTCAAAAAACATGATTATTTGAGTTTCATACACAAAACCACCCCTATTAATACGCGGTGTATTTTTTTGCACTGCCTTTTACTTTTTCAATGGGATAGCGTTGTGCGTTTTTGGCCATTTTCTGCTGCGCCGCACTAAACAAATCTATATTTAACTTATCCGCTAATCGAACAGTAAATAACAACACATCCGCCAATTCGTCTTTAACGGCCAGCATCTGTTCATCGTTCAGCTGAGAAGAGGCTTCTTCTGACAACCAGCGAAAACAATCCAGTAGCTCCGCTGTTTCACCGGCCAGTGCCATCGTCAAATTTTTAGGGGAATGGAACTGCTCCCATTCTCGTTCCTCTGCAAACTGACGCATGGCCAATGTTAGCGTTTCTAACGAATCATTGTGGGGCGATGCCATCGATCAGTCATCCACTTTCATGTGCGGGCTCATAATGACTTGATAAATCGGATATAAAATATCCGCACCAAGAATTTTAGCGCGCTCTGGAGACCAACCCACAATTTCATCCGGCAAATTTTGATTGTCTTTGAACGGCATTTCCAGGGTAAAAGACAGACAATTGTAAGTTTCGCCAACCCACTTAGTAGCCACCGTCAGATTCGCTTCGCCAAACTGATCTGGCGTATAACCGATTTTGGTTTGAAAATCTGGGCTGACCGCAACAAACATATCCTTGAACAAGGTTTCCATGGCTTCCATACGAGCGTCAAAAGACGGTACGCCTTGGCATCCATCCACAAAATTGACTGGCAACGCTTCATCACCATGAATATCTAAGAACATATCCACGCCCGTTTCGGCCATTTTCTTTTGTACGGCCAACACTTCAGGGCTAAATTCTTGCGTAGGATTTTTCCACTCACGATTCAAGTTCACGCCTTTAGAGTTCACGCGTAAATTACCATGCACCGCACCGTCTGGGTTCATGTTCGGCACAATGTAAAAACGGCACTGATTCAAAAGCGAACGGGAAACCGGATGAGATTCATCAAACAAGCGCTCTAACAAACCTTCTACAAACCATTCCGCCATGGTTTCACCTGGATGCTGACGAGCAATAATCCAAATATTCTTCGCTAGACCTTGAGTTTGACTGACTTCCAGTAAAGTAATATCACGACCTTCGGCGGTTTCACCCAAATGATCAGTAATACAATCGTCATGGCTGGCTGCCCAAGAAATCATATCCAGATGTCGTTCGTAGCTGTAAGGGGCAAAATACGCGTAGTACACGCTGTCCTGCTCTGGTTGGTGAGAAATCACCAATTTACCATCAACGTATTCCGTTGGCACACGAAACCAATATTCACGATCGTAAGACGCGACAGCTTGATAATTGACCCAACCATCTGGGTAGGCGGCATCGCTGGCGTTATCAAATTGAATGACACATTGTTCACCCATTCCGCCTTGTAATCGAAAATAAAACCACTGAAGGAATTTAGAGTTTGTATCATTAGGGATCTTTACTCTAATATTGTCTGGCTCCGAGGCTTCAATTACGGAGATATTACCGCCATCAAACGCACTACTGATCTTGATTCGGCTGGTCATTTTATTCTTCCTTAACAATCAAACATTGGTTCTAAATTATGGCAAGTTTACCTATATTCATGACGGCTGTCGCCAACTCTTCCGACGAGCCAGCGTTCCCTCTGCTTTTTACTTGGTCTACTCACGAAGCTCAAGTCAAAGAAGTACTGGTTATACCGGACGACGAGTGGCTAGAAAATCACCGTATTGAGCCTAACCCTCACGATCTAGACGAGCAACAGCTTCATGAGTTCGGTTTTGAAGCCAGCGATATTTTAGCAGAATGGATCAACGAATTTGATACTGACATCATTTATGGATTAGAGCCTGAGCTCCTCAACCAGTTAGTCGAAGCCACCTACGACATAAAAGGGTTGGAACCTAGTTTTGAAGTCCAAAGTATTCACTCTTGGTTCGAAGAGCGCGACGTAAATCTAGATGATGCCGTCGCAGAACAAGGTCAAACTACCCCATTGCACTTACTGCCGCCCGATGAATTGATTATTCAACTACTGCAAATTGCAGCAGAACACGGTTTGATTGACCCTAGCGAAATTCCGATGATTGAACAATAACAATCCATCATAGTTCGCGTATCAAACTGTGGAATACTGAACATCCTCGATAAAAATTGGCTTTTCACCAGTCGCCTACTTAGAGTCATAGACACAATCCACGATTCTAACTAGGCGACAGCATGAAAGACCTACTTCCAGACCTATGCGACCTGTACCCAGAACAACTGCAAATCGCAGAATCTATTTTCACCTCGTACGGAAAACGCAATTACTTTTATGGAGAAGTCGTCACGGTTTCCTGCTTTGAAGACAACAGCCGAGTGCGTGAACTCGTTAACGAAGATGGCAAAGGGAAAGTCATGGTCGTTGATGGCGGCGGAAGCAAAAGACGCGCGTTACTTGGCGACATGCTGGCTGAAAAAGCCGCGAGTAATGGCTGGGAAGGGTTTGTTATTCACGGCGCAATACGAGATGTTGCAACACAAGCCACTTTAAACGTCGGCATTCACGCTTTGTGCGCGCACCCAATGCCAACAGAAAAACGTGGTCTTGGTGATCTAGGCAAAACCTTGCATGTGGCGGGTATCGTCATTGCTCAAGGTGATTTTATTTATTGCGACTTAAATGGCATTGCTGTGTCTAAGCAACCGCTAGCCCTCCCCTAAGGAGGGCTCTTTCACTTTAAAGACAGAATACGTGTCACCTATAAGGCGGCCAAGGAATGAGTGAATAAGCTACGTACACCGTTTACTAGCATCTGTACGGACATCATCAACAACAACATCCCCATCAATCTTTCTAATGCCGCCAAGCCTTTCTCTTTCAACAGGCGATTCAGCAAAGGCGCCATCGCCAAAATGACGACCGAAATGCCCCATGCAGCACCTACCGAGATCAGCAAGTCTTGCTGATCATTTGGGTAGCTCTTAACCATCACCAATAACGTCGCCAATGTTGATGGCCCCGCCAGCATTGGAATTGAAATGGGCACAATAAAGGGCTCCATCACAGGAACAGCTTCTTTCGTGTAAGGCGAAGGGAAAATCATCTTCAAAGCAATCACAAACAACACCACGCCACCAGCAATGGAAATAGACTCTGTTTCCAAATGCAACAGCGCTAAAAATTCCGCCCCAAAAAACAGAAAACACACCAGGATAATTAACCCAATTAAACCGTCTCGAACCACAATTTGATACTGGCGCTTCTGCGGAACGCCCTTCATCACAGACAATAAAATGGGAATATTACCGAATGGATCGATAACGAACAGAAACAGCAAGGTGGCAGATAGAATCGAAAACTCGGTGCTCATCAGATACTCAGGTTAATATTGAAGGAAAATGAAGGGATCAAGTTTAATGCATAACGATTAATGTCGATAGCCAAGACGTTTTTATCTAAAGGTCTTTTTTACCCAACCTTGTATGAACATCGTCATCAGCAAAAACAAACTGAGTCATTGCCCTAGCGCGACATAAAAATCTATTCGAAAAAGCCTTTTTTTAGTACTCTTTGCACCTTCCCATTCTTTGGTTATTAATACATCTCCTATGCTGAAATTCACCCGTGTTGTTTTATCTATTCTTTTAGTGAGCTCATTTCAGTTAGTGTTTGCAGCACCAGATTTTACGATGATTAAAGCGCAAGCTAAGTTATCGGACGATACCTATCTTGCTGCAGAATCCATGGCGACACTTCTACAAGATCAAGGACAAACCTTGGTCCATCAGGCGACCTTTATTAATTCTCAGGTGAGTTATTTATTGAGTGAAAAGGATGGCGTGCAAACCATTGCGATTCGCGGTACAGCGAACCTAGAAAACGTCATGCTGAATTTAAATGTGTCTTTGCTGCCTGACGCCAAACTGGACATTATGTTGCATCAAGGTTTTGCCTCTGCTGCGAAAGCGGTTTACAAAGATGTAAAGCCTTATCTTGAGGCAGGAAAATCGGTTCAAACAACAGGACACAGTTTAGGTGGCGCAATTGCAGTGATTTTAGCCATGTATCTGAAAATGGATGATTACCCACTAACCAGCGTGGTGACGTTTGGACAGCCGAAAGTGACTAACGTAACAGGCGCAGAAAGGTTCGCGGGCTTGCCTCTGACTAGAGTCGTCACACTACAAGACATAGTACCCTTGGTTCCACCGTTGAGCCCATTACAGATTCAAAAATTGGACATCTATTGGCATTTGGGTGAAGAAGTCATTCTGATGGGTAACCATCAATTTTCGGTAACAAGCGGTCTCAAAAGCATGCTAAGAGCAACCAAATTCACCTCCGCCATACCAAGCGAACAGAACCTGACAGCACATAAAATGACAACGTATCTTGGCCTAATTAATGAGCTTCAAGAAAAAGCCATAGAAGAGCCCTACAAAATGCAAATTAACTTGTTCGGCTTTTCATTGGAATAACGTATTAAGTCAACGACAACCGCAGGCCAATCGGTAAGCTCTCGCCTACCAAGGCATTTAACTCATCACTGTTTATTTCGATTTGACTCTCAAGGCGCTCAACCCATTGGACTGGGCATTTGTCTTTTTTAAGTTTGTTGGCGATTTTTTTGCGGTAACCTTTCAGTTTATCGGATTCATCCACACTGACTTGGCTCATCAGAACCGCCGCGAGACCCGCCTGCTTGCGCTTTTTCCAATCTTCTTTCAAAACAACCTCTAGAATCGGAAACAGTTTGTCTTCTGCAATTCGTTGCTCTTGCTTACCAGATAATAAATGGCGAGAGGCAATTCGACCAATCGTCCACCAAGCGGTGTCCGGCTCAGAGCTTTTTTGCAAACGCTTCAGCAGCCAACCAATCGTGGTCACTTTGTCTTCACTCGGCAACCCCTCCAGCGCACCCACAAGGCGAATCAGATCGTCACTGGACTTGGTCGTCAGCGCCTTCATTTTATCTCGGGAGCGTTGTCCGGTTGGCGAGTAATATTGACTGAATTGCTTAAACAATATGTGCTGCTGCTCAATAGACATACCGCCTGCAATACGGCGATACAAGGTCCAATATTGCCCCCAGACTGGCGCGCTATCAAACTGGGTACCCGCTTTGGTGGTGTTAATCACTTGCTGAACGCGCAACAAATCATCTGCGGCGCCGTAGCCTGGGCGTAAACAATAACCAATCAACTGCAACCATTGACGTTCATGTTGGGCACTTTTCAGGCGGCCGGATTTTAAACTCAGCAATTTATCGACCAAGCGACGAGATGTCGCCAGATTCCAATCATCGCGTTTATCTAATAATTGATCTAAATCTTGCTTGAGCGCTTTCACTAAATCAGGATTCTGTTTTTGTCCCGCACCAGAAAAGCAATGCGTCAGATGTTCTTCTGCTTGCCCCATATTGGAATGTAATAGTGCATCAGAATCCGAGTCGTTATTTGGGTCCTGCTTAGAGGTGGAAAAGTCCAAGCGCCACTG
>CAXBGJ010000091.1:0-12127 GCA_963975045.1 uncultured Marinomonas sp.
ATATTAAGACATCTATTTTTCCTTCCGCGATCAATCCGCCTAGTTGTTGATCGCCACCTAGAGGACCACTAATGAGCGACTTTACAGGAACATCTAATTGCTTCTGCATTAAATGTCCTGTTGTACCCGTCGCCATTAAGTTGTGCTTAATAAGCTTTTTTTTATGCTTTTCAGCCCACTCAATAAGTGCTGGCTTCATATTATCATGCGCCACCAAAGCGACATTTTTTCGCTCGGGTGTCGTGATGGTCTTTTGCTGCAACGTTTTACCCTTCACTATTTTATTCCTCGGCAGCGCCGACTTTTACAATTTTCATCATGTTGGTTGTGCCATAGCTAACCAAATGGTCGCCTTTGGTCACAATAACCAGATCGCCATCGTTGATTAAGCCGAGCGATTTAACGTGATCAACCAAGCCACTCACAATCGTATCTACATTAAATTCTTGCGAAGAAAATGACACAGGTGTTACACCACGATAAAGGGTTACTTTGTTCAATGTCGCTTGATTTGGAGATAATGCGTAAATCGGCAAACCTGAGCTAATACGAGACATTAGAAGTGGTGTTGTACCAGATTCTGTTAAGCTGATAATCGCTTTAACACCTTCTAGGTGGTTTGCCGCGTACATTGCAGACATGGCAATGGTTTCGTCGACACTGGTGAAAGTGACATCAATGCGGTGTTTCGAGCGATTGATTGCTGGCTGCTTCTCAGCGCCCAAACAAACGCGATTCATCGTATGAATAACTTCTTCAGGGTATTTTCCGGCAGCAGTTTCAGCAGAGAGCATAACCGCATCAGTGCCATCTAAAACCGCGTTGGCAACATCAAACACTTCTGCACGTGTTGGCATTGCGCTGGTGATCATGGTTTCCATCATTTGTGTTGCGGTGATAACTGGACGATTTAGTTGGCGGCAGCGCTTGATCATGTGTTTTTGAACACCAATTAATTCTGCATCCCCAATTTCTACCCCCAAATCACCACGAGCAACCATGACCGCATCTGAAGCAAGAATGATAGCATCGAGTGTTTCGTTATCGGCAACGGCCTCTGCACGTTCTACTTTGGAGACGATACCGGCTTTAAGACCTGCTGCTTCTGCCAATGCACGAGCTTCATGGAGGTCAGCGGCACAACGAGGGAACGAGACAGCAAGATAGTCTGCTTTTAATATTGCTGCGGTTTT
Organism: uncultured Marinomonas sp.; assembly: GCA_963975045.1. Classification (GTDB taxonomy): domain Bacteria; phylum Pseudomonadota; class Gammaproteobacteria; order Pseudomonadales; family Marinomonadaceae; genus Marinomonas. The sequence continues at coordinate 1,194 of CAXBGJ010000091.1, forward strand.
GATGTCTTCTTTATCTTTCTCAGTAAGTGCTGCAGCAGAAAGTCCGCCACCTTGGCGATTAATGCCTTTGTTATTTGACAGTGCACCACCCACAAGAACTTTCGTTATGACTTCCGTGCCTTTCACTTCAAGTACTTCAAGAACCACTCGACCGTCGTCTAGAAGTAGAACATTGCCAGGCTCAGAGTCAGACGCTAACTGAGGGTAATCGATACCAACGCGGCTTTCATCGCCTGCATTTTTATCAAAACCAACATCTAAGATAAACGTCGCGCCATCTTGAAGTTCAACTTTAGTATCTTTAAAACGTGCGATTCGTATTTTTGGGCCTTGTAGATCACCAAGAATGGCGACATGGCGATTGTTTTTCTTTGCCATAGCACGAACAACTTCTGCTCGGTTAATATGGTCTTCTGGCTGACCATGAGAGAAGTTTAGTCGAAAGACGTTAGCGCCAGCCAAGATTAATTTCTCAATCATTTCTGGAGAGCTAGAAGAAGGGCCTAAGGTGGCAACAATTTTAGTTCTACGAGTCATTTTATGTACCAAAGATTAGAAAGCTTGAAGTGAAGTATAAGAGACGATGAAGGCTGCGTCAGCAGCCTTCATATATATTCATTATTTTGCATTCATTAATGCGATAGTGTTGTCGAGCATTCTGTTTGAGAACCCCCACTCGTTATCATACCAAGCCATAACTTTTACTAACCTACCTTGTACACGTGTTTGTGTCGCATCGAAGTTGGAAGTGAAGGCGTTATGGTTAAAGTCAGAAGAGACAAGTGGTTCATAATTGACATGGAGTACTTGCGCAAGAATTGGATCTGCTTTGATAGCGTCTTCAATAATTTTATTTATTTCTTCTGCTGTGGTTTCGCGAGGTGCTAAGAAAGTTAAATCTACTAGTGATACATTGATAGTCGGTACGCGAACTGACAGGCCATCAAACTTGCCTAGTAGTGCTGGAATAACAAGACCAACAGCCGCTGCAGCACCTGTTTTACTTGGAATCATGTTCATTGCGGCTGCACGGGCGCGATAAAGGTCTTCATGATAAACATCTGAAAGACGCTGGTCATTAGTGTAGGCGTGAATCGTAGTCATCAAGCCACTTTCAATGCCCAGCTTTTCACTCAGTGGTTTAGCGAATGGTGCTAGACAGTTAGTTGTGCAAGAAGCATTAGAAATAACGGTCATCTCAGACGTTAATACATCTTGGTTAACACCGTATACAACAGTAGCGTCCACTTCTTTACCTGGTGCAGAAATGATAACTTTTTTCGCACCAGCAGTGATGTGAGCGCTGGCTTTTTCTTTTGTTGTAAAAAAGCCAGTACATTCATAAACCACATCGATGCCTAGCTCTGCCCAAGGAAGGTCCGCAGGGTTGCGTTCAGAGAAAGTGCGGATTCTATCTTTGTTGATGTATAGCGCTTCGTCGTCAAAGGTGACTTCTTCATTAAAGCGACCATGGACAGTGTCATATTTTGTTAAATGAGCGTTAGTTTTTGAATCACCAAGATCATTAATCGCAACTATTTGGATTTGATCACGCTTACCTGATTCGTATAAGGCTCTGAGTGTGTTGCGTCCAATACGTCCATAACCGTTGATAGCTACCTTAATCGTCATACTCACCTCTAAATAGTGCGGAAATTGTGAATTGTTCGAATTCGAACATTTAATGTTCAGTATTCTTATTTGACGTAAAAATACTACATAAGTGATTTTTTAAGCAAGGATTAGTAATAAATTTATCTATATTTGGCTAATTTTCGATCAAATCATGACTTTTGTCTAATATTGTACAGAGTTATATTACAAACGTTTGATTATTTTAACTGAAAGATCGAGTGTTTCGAATCATTTATGTAAATAAATTACACAATATTGTTTTTTTTATGATTTATTCGCCGTTTAAGCGTGAATAAAAATAAAAATGTAGTAATATTACATAAAATTTTGATATCAAACTGTCTTGTTAAGATAGTTATATAAAAAACGGAGAAGAGCATGAATCCGATTGTTGCTAAGGTAACGAACGACATTGTTGAGCGAAGTGCAGTGTTGCGCGAAAAATACCTTAAAGATATGAAAAAAGCACAAGAGCAAGGCCCACATAGAGGAACATTATCATGTGGCAACTTGGCTCATGGTTTTGCGGCATGCCAACCCCAAGACAAACAAAAACTGACTCTGATGGAAGAGGCGAATATTGGTATCGTGTCGTCGTATAATGACATGCTATCAGCGCATCAGCCTTATGAACATTATCCCAATAAAATTCGTGCTGCAATCCAAGAAATGGGTTCAATAGCGCAATTTGCCGGCGGTGTTCCTGCGATGTGTGATGGTGTTACTCAAGGGCAAGATGGCATGGAGCTGAGTTTGTTTAGCCGTGACAATATTGCACAAGGCGCCGCGATTGCTCTTTCTCATAATATGTTTGATGCGGCTATTTATCTGGGTATCTGTGACAAAATCGTTCCTGGCTTATTAATTGCGGCTTTACGTTTTGGCCATTTACCTGCTTTGTTTATTCCTGCCGGACCAATGCGTTCAGGCATTTCTAATGCGGCAAAATCTGCTGTTCGTCAGCGCTTTGCACAAGGCCAAGCGTCACGAGATGAGTTGCTTGAGGCCGAGTCTGCTTCTTATCATAGTGCGGGAACTTGCACCTTTTATGGAACGGCCAATTCTAATCAGCTCTTGGTTGAGATGATGGGGCTTCAATTACCAGGATCTTCTTTTGTCAATCCTGATGATCCACTGCGCGATGCGTTAACAAAATACGCGTCTCAGCTATCTACAAAGATTACCGCTTTAGGTCGAGACTATCGTCCACTTTACGAAATTATCGATGAACGCAGTATAGTAAATTCTATTGTTGGCTTGTTAGCCACTGGTGGTTCAACAAATCATACGATGCATATTGTGGCGTATGCGCGAGCAGCGGGTATTATTGTTAATTGGGACGACTTCTCTGCTTTATCTAAAGTTGTGCCTTCGATGACTCGTATTTACCCAAATGGGCAAGCAGACATTAACCACTTTCACGCGGCAGGTGGTATGGCATTTTTAGTTAAGCAGTTACTAAAAGGTGAGTTACTTCATGAAGATGTGAACACCATTGTGGGTAAAGGGTTATCTCATTACACAAAAGAACCTTTCCTTGATGGCGATACATTGGTGTGGCGCGATGGCCCAGCAGAAAGTTTAGATTTAGACGTAGTACGACCTATTGAAAACCCTTTCAGTAAAGAAGGCGGTTTGTCTCTTCTAAAAGGCAACCTTGGTCGCTCTGTTATTAAGGTTTCAGCGGTAGCAGAAGAAAATCGTATTGTTGAGGCACCAGCGGTTATTTTTCATAGCCAGAACGATTTAGCCGCTGCAATTTCGAGCGGTGAGCTTAAGCGGGATTGTGTTGCTGTTGTGCGTTTCCAGGGTCCAAAGGCCTTAGGGATGCCTGAACTGCATAAACTAACACCGTACCTGATTAACTTACAGGATCAAGGTTATAAAGTGGCGTTGGTCACTGATGGTCGTATGTCGGGTGCGTCAGGCAAGGTCCCTGCGGCGATACACCTTACACCGGAAGCTCTTTCTGGTGGTCTGATTGCTAAACTTAAAGACGGTGACTTGATTCGCCTTGATGCTGTTGAAGGGACTTTGTCGGTTCTTATTTCGGATGATGAGCTGGCTAACCGCGAGGTCGTACAACAAGATTTAACCGATTCTCATCAAGGTATGGGGCGTGAATTATTTAGCGCACAACGTATTTTAGTAAGTGGTGCCGAACAGGGTGCTTGCAGTTTGTTTAATGATTAAACCTTTCCTCTGACTACTAACGTTTGTTAGTAAATGGTGTTTGGGGGCTTGTTTCAAGCCCCATTTTTTTGCCTAAAATTTGCCATGACGCCATATCTAATCAAGGTTTACTGAAGTAAGTTGAGTTTATTAAGTCGCTACTTTATTGGCAGCAAAAAAAAGCTCGGATCCATATATGGATTCGAGCCTTTTTATAAATGAGCTACTATGTTGAGGGTAGCTCATTGAGTAACTTAGTTACTAGTCCATTGTGTCTAGTGCTTTTTCGTACTCATCAAAAGATTCTGTAACCGCTTCTTCAGGTGCACCAGTAGCAAGGCTCACTACAATGATGGAGATTGTCGCTAGAATAAACCCAGGAACAATTTCATAAACGTCGAACCATCCGCCGCTTAGTTGTTTCCAGATAACAACAGTAACACCACCAACGATGATGCCTGCAAGAGCGCCATTGCGGTTCATGTTACGCCAGAACAAGCTTAGTAGAATTGCAGGTCCAAATGCCGCACCGAAACCAGCCCAAGCGTAAGATACTAGTCCAAGTACCGAACTCTTAGGATTCAGAGCAAGAATCAAAGCAAGGATAGAGATCGCTACAACGGCGAAACGGCCAACGTTAACAATTTGCTGTTGAGTCGCTTCTTTATTGAACAATTTCTTGTAAAAATCCTCAGCTAAAGCAGAAGATGAAACAAGCAGTTGTGAGTCTGCTGTGCTCATGATCGCCGCAAGAATTGCGGCAAGAAGAATGCCTGCGACCACAGGATGGAAAACGGCATTCACAAGAACCATAAAGATTTTTTCTGGATCAGCTAGGTTGCCAGCTAAGTTGCTGTCTACATAAGAGATACCAACTAAGCCGATGAGCAGAGCGCCAGTCATTGAAATCAATGTCCAAATAACGGCGATACGACGTGCTGTTTTAATGTCTTTATTAGAGCGAGAGGCTTTAAAACGAGCTAGGATATGCGGTTGACCGAAATAACCTAATCCCCATGCTACGAGAGAAATAATTGCAATCGCACTAAGAGGCTCACCACTTACGCTGGTCCAGATGTTTAATAGCTCAGGGTTTTTGGTCGTCAAAGTACTAGAAAGCTCTGTCCAGCCGCCATCAATAGCAACAAGAGGAACAACTATCAAAGCAGCACTCATCATCAAACCTTGAATAAGGTCTGTCCATGCAACCGCGAGGAAACCACCAAACAAGGTGTAAGAAACCACACAAACCGTACCGATGATAACGGCGTAAGTGTAATCAAGACCAAAAACAGTTTCAAATAATTTACCGCCAGCCACTAAACCTGAACTTGTATAGAACAAGAAGAAGAGGAGGATAAAAAGAGCGGATATCGTTTGAATAAGCTTAGAGTTGTCTTGAAAGCGAACAGAAAGGAAACCCGGTAGGGTAAGCGAGTTATCAGCAGTGATGCTATAAGTACGCAAGCGCTTTGCACAAATTAACCAGTTTAGCCATGTGCCTACTAATAGACCGCCTGCCAACCAAATTGACTCAAGCCCTGCCGCAAAAGCGTAACCTGGAAGACCAAGTAGTAACCAGCCACTCATATCAGATGCACCGGCAGATAGCGCGGTTGGCCACGGGCCTAAAGAACGCCCACCTAGGAAGTAGTCTTCTGAGTTTGATGTGTTTTTATAAGCGTAAAGCCCAATTCCTAGCATAACTGCCAGATAGGCTAGGAATGTAAAGCTGATCGCATAACTGCTTTCTATCATTATTATTGTCCTCACGTTGAAATCATTGCGGATGAAACAATTTTATCTGGATAAAGTTGTTTGTCAGTAAAGACAGGATTTATTCCCTTATCGCGATGTCCTGCAATACATACTGACTAAAAGATGGCACTTAAAAAGAGACGTCTAGTTCACATCCGTAAAGTTATAATTGCTGAATTATTGTTGTAATAGTCATTGATTGAATATTTTAAAAAGAACGCACTTTCGTAAAGAAAATGGATCAGGTTAGATATATGTCAAGACCTGTGCCGATTCTAAGTGGCTGAGATAGGATAATCTTTCAAAATACTCTTACAAAGTTACGAAAATATCTGATGTGATTGCTAAAGAAGGTGGTTTGGTTAAATATCTTTACGTTTAGTGACACATCATAAAAAAGGCACATTAAATGTGCCTTTTTTATGATGCTATTTTTTTTCAACTTTTGGCAAACGAGTATCTTGTACGCTTTGTTTCAATTTTTTGAGATGCGCATTGAATTCAGGGCCACGCTTTAGAAGCACACCTGTTGCCAACGCGTCGATCAAGGTCAAATAGACAATACGTGAGCTCATTGGTGTATAGATGTCTGTATCTTCAGTCTCTTCAATCGGCAATACAATAGAGCAGTGCTCAGTTAGCGGTGAGCCAGGGTTTGTAATTCCGATCACCGTCGCTCCAGCTTCTCGCGCTACCCGTGCTGTTTCGATCAAAGGCAAGGTTCGGCCAGTATAGGAAATTATGACAATGGCATCGCCTGAATGAGAACCCGCAGCGGCCATACGTTGTACTAATATGTCGGTATAAGCGACGACAGGCATATTTAAGCGAAAGAATTTATGGTGAGCATCTTTAGCGACAGGGCCAGATGCACCTAAACCGTAAAATTCTATGCGGCGAGCCTGAGCTAATACATCAACCGCTCGGCTAATGAGGGCTTCAGGTAAAATATCCTGCGCTCTGGTTAGGTTATTTTTTGCGGCTTCAAAAATTTTCGCCGTGACGGCACCCGGAGCATCATCAGGTTCTACGTTTAAATTAACATAGGGTGTTCCTGTGGCGAGGCTTTGGGCAAGTGACACTTTGAAATCGGGAAAGCCGCTGCCTATTAGACTGCGACAAAAACGGTTAACCGTAGGCTCACTTACCTGCGCTCTGGCGGCAAGTTTCGCAATACTGGAGTGAATGGTTGTTTTTGGGTCGGCAAGAATAGCTTCCGCAACTTTCCGTTCGGATTTGCTTAATGTGCTCAGTCGTTCTTGTATCTTACGAATAATGTCTTCGTGTTTATTCATTGATCTGCTTCAATCTATTGACTCGGATGATTCTGTTCTTCATTCTGACAGCCGCTTCCAATTCTGGCAATAAAAAAGGATCTAAAATGACTAACTTAACAGCCTATTTCGATAAAATGGCTGGTATTTTACCTGAATTCAACAAAATTGAAGTGACACAGTTTGAAGAAGGGTTCTCAAATAAAGTTTATCGGTTAGATTGGAATAAATCTCCTAGAATAGTTTTACGATTGCCAGACTTGGATGAAATGGCTTTTAGTATCGATAGACAAAGCGAAATGGCTGTTTTGCTTGCTGCTGCCAATGCCGATATTTCACCACCAATGCTTTGGCATGATGAACTGGGTGCTTTTGCCTGTGAGTTTGTGATTCAGCCTTCTTTGGATTGGGTTGTTGAACATTCTAAGAGCAACATAGAAAGAATAGCAAAAGCCTTGGCACAAGCGCATGCCTTACCAGAGGTGAACCATCCTTTTTGTATTTATAATTTGATCGCACATTACCTTCAATCGATCGAGTCATATGCTTCTATTGGTGTGGATGTTCAAGAGGAGCTGGGTTATTTACAAGCTTTGTTTTTTAAATTACCGCGAGTTGAGCCCAGTCCGTGTCGTGTTGTGTGCCATAACGATCTTAACCCTAAAAATATCTTAATGGATGATCAAACCATTTGGTTGATTGATTGGGAGTACACCGGCATGGGCGATCCTTTGTTTGATTTAGCCGTACTGTCACGTTCTCATAATTTAACTCAAATTCAGCAAGTTCATTTGATCGTCAGTTATGATGACTCCCTTGATATAGACGTAACGCTTAATAAAATAGCCCAATACAGTTTGGCTTATTCATTACGAGAGATGGCTTGGTTGCTACTGAAGCGCGTAGTGACACCTGAAGATACGTTGTCACTGGAATATTATTATGAATTTAAGGCAACACCCTCGCTCAACCCTTTTATTGCCATGGGCGACAGTGCCGTTAATGAAGGGAGTTAGATGATGAATATAACGAGTGATTGGAAGGGGTATTTAGCGGATGAATTTAAAAAAGACTACATGCAGTCTTTGCAGCAATTTTTGCAATCTGAAGAACAAAATAAGACAGTGTATCCTGATGAATCAGAGTATTTTACCGCTTTAAATACTACGCCTTTTAATCAGGTCAAAGTGGTCATACTTGGCCAAGACCCTTATCACGGAGAAGGGCAAGCGCATGGTTTGTCTTTTTCAGTGAAGCCTAACGTAAAAATACCACCATCGTTGATGAATATTTATAAAGAATTGAACATGGACTTGGGTATTACGCCAGTGGATCATGGTTATCTATTATCGTGGGCGCAGCAAGGTGTTTTGTTGCTAAACAGTGTTCTAACGGTAGAAGCAAGAAAACCGGGCTCTCATCAAAACAAAGGCTGGGAGATTTTTACAGATAAAATTATTGCGCTGATCAATGAAAAGCACGAAGGCGTTGTTTTTATGTTGTGGGGCGCTTATGCACAAAAAAAGGGAAGACACATTAACCTTGAAAAGCATTGTGTATTAGAAAGCGTTCACCCTTCGCCCTTGTCTGCTTATCGTGGCTTTCTAGGGTGTCAGCATTTTTCTAAAGCGAATAAATACCTAATTCGTATTGGCAAAGAACCGATAAAATGGGCATTGGATCCAATTGATAAAAGGGTAGTTACAAAGAAAATTGGCCAAATAACCTTGCCGTTCTGATGTGTTGCAAGCTAAGAAAATGGCGTCCATGTGACGCCATTTCTACTTTATAGACGGTGTTTATTTTTTTATGTCTAACGGATAGGGAAGTGGCAACAAGTTGACTTCCTGATTGCCCAACAAGATTTTATCCATTTCGTTTGGTTCAATATTCAAAATAATTTGGGCAAAATAAGTCTCTTCGATATTCGCTACGGCAAAGATTTGACCGATAGTTTTGCCTTCTTCATCAGTGATGTCCAGCGTGGTATTACTATGCCCTTGCCATGTAACCAAAATTAGCTGTTTCTTAGATTTACCTCGATATTGCATTCGCGCAACGATTTCTTGTCCGGTGTAACAGCCTTTGGTAAAGCTGATGCCGCCAGTACTTTGCATGTTGAGCCACTGAGGTAAGATAGTTTCACTTTGTTCTAAGGTAATAAGTGGGCGAGCAGCTAATATCGCCAGAGCCGCCAGTTTTTCGTTTTTTGCTTCGACCGTTGTATTTTCTAGCGTAGTAATGAGCCACTGGATTTCTATTGGATCCTGGCAAAGTGTCAGAGTGATTGTTTCATTATTGTGAGTTGTGATGAAGTGCTCAGGCAACGTTTTTGAAACCGCTTCAAGGCGCTGTGATGTCATTCTTGTATGAATAACAAAGGTATCTTGGTTGTCTACTAATTCAGTTTTGAAAAATACGGCATATTTTCTTAAATGTAATAACGTTTTTTCGATCAAGTCTTTCGACATTAGCATAAGAATGTCATCGTTCTCTTGAACGAGGTAAAAGCTGGAAATAATACGACCTTTGATACTGCAAATTGCTCCGTATAGCCCATGGTCGTGAGACAGTTTATTGATGTCGCAGGTTATTTGACCTTGTAAAAACTTTCTAGAGTCCAAGCCTGTAACACGTAAAACACCGATATTCTGTTGTTTTGCAATGATGTCTTTGTTCTGTAGTATTGGGTCGATTATGTCTTGAAGCGAGGTCATAAAGCTTTCCATAAAAAGATCGGGCATGAAAAAGGTTCGCAGCTAACGCTGTGTGAACAGCTTATCATTGATGCCTATTCTTGTATTTTCAATAGCATTAGCCTAAAGATTTTAGTCTACCTCTAGTTCTGCAAACTGAGTTTGTACTTTAAGCAGTTTTGGAAGTTCCTGTAGAAGTAAAGGGGGCAGCGCTGGATCAAAATGTTTTCCACTTTGCTCCATAATGTAATTAATCGCTTTTTCTGTAGACCATGCTTTTTTATAAGGGCGCTCGCTGGTCAAGGCGTCAAACACGTCGACTAATGCAACGATTCGCCCTTCAATTGGAATCTCTTCACCAGACAAACCATTTGGATAACCTGTGCCATCCCATTTTTCATGGTGTGTCATCGCAACGGAATGGGCCAGTTCAATTAGGTGTGAGCTAGGATTAGATAAGATTTCACCCCCTATTTGAGCATGGGTTTTCATTATTTCGTACTCTTCAGCTGTGAGCTTACCTGGTTTAAGCAATATATTATCCGCTATACCTATTTTACCTATGTCGTGCATTGGTGCCGCCATCATTAGGTCTTCCGCGGACTCTTCACAAAAGCCGTAGGCTCTTGCAATGATTCTTGCAAAGCGGCTCATGCGTTGTACATGCATGCCCGTTTCATTGTCTTTGTATTCTGCTGCTCGTCCTAGACGGTGTATCAAATCAATATGAGTATTGAGCAGTTCGTCTGCTTTAATCAAAGACAAGTGCGTCTTTACACGTGCTAAAACAATGGACGGTATAATGGGTTTTACAATGTAGTCAACGGCCCCAATTTCAAACCCTTTCTCTTCGTCAATACTGTCTTTGAGCGCGGTAACAAAGATCACTGGGATATCCGCGGTTGCAGGGTTTTGTTTGAGTCGCTCGCATACCTCTAATCCTGTCATTTCTGGCATCATGATATCGAGCAATATAAGATCAACTTGTTCTTTTTCGACCAGTTTTAGGGCGTCTTGTCCTGAGCGGGCAAAGGATAAGCGATAGTTAGCGGCCTGTAGAACTTGCTTTAGCACTCTTAAATTTGTGGGCTCATCATCTACCAATAGAATACGAGGGGCTTGCTTGCTGCCTATTCTCATCTATCGGACTCCTTTTCTATTAATTTTTTTAAGTTAGTCAGTGTGATGAGGGCACTATTGAAATCAAAATCACTGATTGCCTTACTTACTTCAATCGCTTGTATTTTCATTGCTTTTGGCACGCTGCTGATCAGTAAATCTATGTTTTCATCATCCACTTCACCTGATTCTGTAGAAAGCGTGAGGGTATCAAGTAGAGATAATAATTCTATTTTTGAAAACACTACTTGAGTACTTGTTGGTTGAGTTTGTAGTTCGG
>CAXBGJ010000092.1:0-12047 GCA_963975045.1 uncultured Marinomonas sp.
CGTATTGAAGCTTGGCAGCGTCTAAGTGAATTACTACAACCACAAGATTTTGATGAGATCAGCACAGAAATTGGCTTAGAGGACGTAGTAGAAACGGCCTATAAATTGCTTAATGGTAAAGTACGTGGTCGAGTGTTGGTTAATATAAAAGCTCAATAACCCGCGTTTTCTATTTTATTGACGAGACCTATTTATCAGCAGCAAGGATTGATTATGAAGATTGTGATTGCACCGGATTCCTTTAAAGAAAGCTTAACTGCGCTCGACGTTGCTGAGGCGATTGAAATCGGTTTTCGTCAAATATTCCCTGATGGGGAATACATCAAAATCCCTATGGCTGATGGCGGAGAGGGTACTGTGCAATCTATGGTGGATGCAACGCAAGGTCATTTGGTCGATCTTGAAGTGACCGGACCGCTGGGCAATCAAGTTAAGGCGCAATATGGGGTTTTGGGGGCTTTAGAGGGAGAAATACCGAAGACCGCAGTGATTGAAATGGCGTCTGCTTCTGGTTTGCATTTGGTGCCGCGGGATCAACGTAACCCTTTCTATACCACCAGTTTTGGTACTGGTGAACTGATTAAAGACGCGCTCGATCGAGGCATAAAGCACATAGTGCTTGGGTTAGGTGGAAGTGCTACGAACGATGCCGGTGCAGGTTTAGCACAAGCGCTTGGCATTCAATTTAAAGACGAGAAGCAGCAAGAATTGCCGTTTGGTGGAATGGCATTGGCGCAATTAAGTCATGTTGATTTGAGCCAAGTACACCCTCTTTTGGCTGGATGTCGCTTTGATGTTGCCTGTGATGTCGATAATCCCTTGTGTGGTGAACGTGGTGCGTCTGCTATTTTCGGGCCACAAAAAGGGGCCACGCCCGATATGGTTGAGCAATTAGACAAGACGTTAGCCCATTTCGCGGATGTTTTAGTACAACATGGTTTTGATGATCACCGATTAGATTCCGGTGCAGGAGCCGCTGGCGGTATGGGGTTGGGCGCGAAAGTCTTTCTCAATGCGACACTAAAACCGGGCATCGAGATTGTCATGGAAACCGTCGGCTTAGCTGAAAAGCTTCAAGGCGCGGATTTGGTCATTACTGGTGAAGGTCGAATCGATGGGCAAACGGTATTTGGTAAAACCCCAATGGGCGTGTTGAAACAAGCTACTGAAAATGGGGTTCCAACCATTGGTATTGCTGGTAGTTTGGGAACAGATGCCGAGGCTATTTTGGCCCATGGCATGCGGGCTATTTTTCCGATTATTCCCGCGCTGGATAGCCTTGATAATGTCCTTGCTCAAGCGAAAATTAACCTGATCAATTCATCACGTAATATTGCCGCGATCATTAAATTAGGAGAAGGTCAGTTCGGAAAAAAGCCTTAGTCATTTCTAACTAAGGCGCTGTCTTAATGACTACTTCCCAATACAAAAGGAGCCAAAAATACGGCCAAGCAAGTCATCACTGGTAAATGCACCGGTGATTTCACTCAGGGCTTGTTGTGCTTCTTTGAGATCTTCTGCGAGTAATTCCCCAGCGCCATAGCCGTGAAGTTGCTCGTCCCCCGCGTCTAAAAAGCGTTTTGCCTTGTTGAGCGCTTCGATATGTCGACGACGAGCGATAAAACCACCTTCAGTGGTGTTGTCAAAGCCCATGACGGCTTTTAGGTGTTCAGTCAAGTCGTTAACGCCCTCTCCTGTTTTCGCTGATAAAGAGATCACAGGGACGCCTGAGATTATTTCTATGCCTGTGCCTTCTTTGGTTAAATCGACTTTGTTGCGGACTAAAGTGAGATGTTGAGTGCCGCCGAGTTTTTCCATGAATTCTGGCCAAATCTCACTTGGGTCTTTGGAATCAATGGATTGGCTGTCTACCATCATTAAAATGCGATCGGCTTTACTGATTTCATCCCATGCGCGTTGAATGCCAATGCGCTCTACTTCGTCTGGACTATCGCGTAGTCCTGCCGTATCGATAATGTGTAGCGGCATGCCATCAAGATGAATGTGCTCACGAAGAACGTCGCGTGTTGTCCCTTCTATGTTGGTGACTATGGCGGATTCTTTCCCTGATAAGGCGTTTAGCAAGCTGGATTTTCCGGCGTTTGGACGTCCTGCTATCACGACGTTCATGCCTTCACGAATTAAGGCGCCTTGGTTGGCTTCTTTTAAAACGGTTTGCAGCTTGGCTTGAATCCCAGCCAATTCTGCGGCGACTTTGCCATCACCGATGAAATCGATTTCCTCTTCTGGAAAGTCGATAGCGGCTTCCACGTAAATGCGCAGATGTATCAAGGCTTCGACCAGTTCGTCAACGCGTTTTGAGAAGGCCCCTTGCAAGGAACGCAGTGCGCATTTAGCGGCTTGTTCAGACGTGCTGTCGATCAGATCGGCAATGGCTTCCGCTTGGGTTAAGTCCATTTTGTCGTTCATAAAGGCGCGTTCTGAAAACTCTCCTGGGCGGGCTAAACGTGCTCCAAGGGCAACGCAATGACTCAACAACATGTCCATAATCACCGGACCGCCATGACCTTGTAGTTCAAAAACGTCTTCGCCTGTGAAGGAGTTTGGCCCAGGGAAATACAGCGCTAAGCCCATGTCGAGCTGATCATCACTGGCGTCTTTGAAGGGGACGTAATGGGCGTAACGCGGTTTAGGTTCAAAACCGACGATTTGTTTGGCAATGGACAAACTCTTTGGACCGGATAATCGAATAATCCCTACGCCACCTCGGCCAGGAGCGGTGGCTTGTGCGGCGATCGTGTCTTGGTCTGTGGCGTATTGAAAATCAGTCATAATTAAACTCTGTACAGTGAAACAGGAATATTGGCCATTGTCCGTTAGCAAGGAAGTCATGGCAATCTAAACGTAAAAAGGCCTCCCATTGGGAAGCCTTTTTTATCGAAGAAGACATTACGCGTGAGCGTTAAGCTTCTCTTTCGATACGTTTGGTAATGATGTACTGCTGGATGATCGACAAGCTGTTGTTGGTTACCCAGTATAGAACCAGACCAGCAGGGAACCATAAGAAGAAGAAGGTAAATGCGATAGGCATAATCTTCATGATTCGAGCTTGCATTGGATCGGGAGGCGTAGGGTTCAACATTTGTTGTCCCATCATACTCAGACCCATCAAAATAGGCAGTATGAAATACGGATCCATTACCGCCAAGTCATTGATCCAAAGGAAGAATGGTGCATGACGTAACTCAACGGATTCCATTAATACCCAGTACAACGAAAGGAAAACTGGCATTTGAACCAAAATAGGTAAGCAGCCACCCAGAGGGTTAATTTTCTCTTTTTTGTACAACGCCATCATGGCTTGCGACATCTTCTGTCTATCATCACCATACTGTTCTTTCAGCTTAGCAATTTCAGGACCGAACTTACGCATTTTCGCCATTGAACGGTAGCTTGTGGCAGACAACTTGAAGAAGATGGCTTTCACACAAACAACGATCAAAATAATGGCAATACCCCAGTTAATCACGAAAGATTGAATCAAGGTTAGCAACCAGAATAGTGGTTTAGCCAACCACCACAACCAGCCGTAATCGACAGTCAAATCTAAGCTTTCAGCGGTACTTTCAAGATGATCTTGTAGTTTTGGACCAACGTAGAACGTTGAACTCAAAGTACCTTGTTTACCAGGTGCAATTTCAACGGGAGAACCCGTGAAACCGATGATGTTGAAATCACCATTTGTACGAGCTTGCAAGGTTACTTTTTGACCTTGTTCAGGAACCCAAGCGGTCACAAAATAATGTTGCAGTACGGCAACCCAACCTTTTGTTGTGGTTGTTTTGACCGGTTCCTCTTTCATATCTGAAAAAGATATTTTGTTGTACTTGTTTTGCTCATCCGATAACGCACCACCTAAATAAGGCTGTAGGCCCATGCTGGTCGCTTGGCTTGGATCTGGCGTGTTATCACGTTTGATCTGCGCAAACAAATTACCACGCCATATTGAAGACGTCGTATTGTCTACAGTGATCAATTGGCGAATACGGTATTTGCCTTTCATGAAGCGGAAGGTTTTTGTGTATTTCACTCCTCTCGCATCGGTGTAATACAGATTCACATCAAGTGAATCTTCACCGTCAGCCAAATTGTAAGACGTCTTTTCTGCTTGGTAAACTGGGCGACCTTCGGTAGAAGCATCGGGGCCATTTTGACCAACCAAGCCGCTTTGCGTCACGTATGTGCGCTCAGAGCCGTCTTCTAAGATAACAAAAGGATCAGGTTTGCCTAATTCTTTTTTGTACTGAAGAAGAGCCGCTTCAACAAGGTCACCGCCAATAGGGTTAATAGCAACACGTAATGTATCGGTTGTTACTACAATCAATTTCCCAGGTGCAATATTAGTCGCACTTTGCGGGATTTCGATATTGGCATCGGTAGTCGTGCTTTGAGTTGCCAAAGGCAAATCATCGCTCATTTGAGTGTTTGTCTCAGATTGAGATTGAGAACTTTGAGCTACGCTTTGAGTGGACTGAGGACCATAATCTTGGCTCCACTGTAGGAACAGTAGGTAGCCACTGATAAAAAGCGCACCCCATAAAAAGTAACGTCTGAAATCCATGGTATTCAACTAATTTGTTTGGTTGGACAATAGGTTCACAGAACCCTGATTAAAATCACGCGCTATTAAACCAGCCTTTGGCAGTTTTTTCAGCCTATTTCTGCTTAGAGTGGTCGCGTTTTTTATTTTGAGTGGGTTTTAGTGCTTTTTTCGCCAGTTGATCCCATGCTTTTTCCAAGCGTTTGTGCAGATCAGGGTTGTCTAACTCTTTAATGCCTTGTCGTGCTAGAAAAACAATGTCTAGACCTTCAAGGAGAGTTTTATTATGGCGAAAGGAATCACGTACCAAGCGTTTGATACGATTCCTGCCTACCGCACGTTTATCCGTTTTCTTAGACACAATAAGACCCAACCGAGTTTGGTTATCATCTCGTTTTCGTGCTAATAAAAGAAATTCGCCTGCGAAGACTTTGGAGGAGGTGTCATTAAAGACGGATTGATAATCCCCGGCATTCAGAAGTCTGACATGCCGGGGAAAACAATAATCGGTCATCAGCGGTTTTATGCGCTTAATACCTTGCGGCCGCGGGCACGACGGCGAGCGACGATTTGGCGTCCGCTTTTAGTTGCCATACGAGCACGGAAGCCGTGGTTACGTTTGCGTTTCAAAACGCTAGGTTGGAAAGTTCTTTTCATCTTTATTCTCTCACTGAATGCAGTGTTTGAGTTTTGAGGGTTAGCGACCGCCAAGCCTCTACAATTGATTGTCAAATCAGGGCGCGGATTTTAGTGCCTTTCTCTAGTAAATTCAATGCCTAGCACGGTTTTATTATTTAAAAAATGACCTTCTAAAGTATTAAACACTTACACACAGAGTTTTACCTTATTGGTGGATAAGCAAGATTAGATTACTTTTTGTTATCCACAGGGGCGTTTTTTATTTTAGCAATGTGTATAAAAATCAAAAAGATAATTTCACTTATCCTTGTGCATAACGTAAAAATAATTCACTATTAACATGTGTATAACCTATCCATTTATGCACAGAGGAAAACGTTATCTACGGGTGTGTATAACATTGGCTGTTATTAACATTTCTTTCTTTTCGGCTGAGTTGTTCCGTTTTTTCTATTTATATGTGGATAACTTCAAATGAGCGAGGTAAAATCCGCTTCTAATCTGTCACTCAACCAGGGAGTACGTCTACAGTGTCTTTGGAGCATTGGAATCTTTGTCTGCAGCGCTTGCAGGGTGAGTTTTCCACATCGCAGTTCAACACCTGGATCCGTCCATTACAGGCTGAAATGATGCCGAATGGAGAGTTGTGCTTAAGTGCACCGAATCGTTTTGTGTTGGATTGGGTGAGTAACAAATATCAAATGCGCATAAAAGAGCTATTGTCTGAATTTGCAGGTGATGATCTTGCCCCGCCTTTAAAACTGACGGTGACAGCTCAAAACTTTGCTCAAGCAAATCAGATGTCTCCTCCTCCCCCTCCCATCCCTAGTGCACCTACTTCCAGCCCTTTGAATAATGAAGTAGCGAGAGAATCCGGCTATCGTCCTGGATTTGGACTAATGGATGACGAAGAAGGTTCGCCACCAGCGGGTCTTGAATTTGAAGCCCCTTTGACACTTTCTGCGACAGGAAGAGGATTACGTGGGGAACTTGAACCGTATGAACAAGGGCAGCTACCCTTAGCAGCCCCAAAACGTAAAGTTCAGGTAGAAGGTGGGATCAATCACGGTGCGAATCTGAATAACTCATTTACCTTTGACAACTTTATAGAAGGTAAATCTAACCAGCTTGCTCATGCGGCCGCATTACAGGTTGCTGAAAATCCTGGTGGAGCATACAACCCTCTGTTTATTTACGGTGGCGTTGGTTTGGGTAAAACTCACTTAATGCAAGCCGTGGGCACCGAGTTAATGCGTCATAATCCGAATGCCAAAGTCGTCTATTTGCATTCTGAACGTTTTGTGGCGGACATGGTAAAAGCGCTACAATTGAACGCGATTAATGATTTTAAACGCTATTATCGTACCGTTGATGCGTTACTAATTGATGATATTCAGTTTTTTGCCGGAAAAGACCGAACACAAGAAGAGTTTTTTCACACCTTCAATGCGCTACTAGAAGGTGGTCAGCAGATGATTCTGACCTGTGACCGCTATCCAAAAGAGATTCAAGGGCTGGAAGATCGTCTTAAGTCTCGTTTTGGCTGGGGACTAACGGTTGCCATTGAACCGCCAGAACTGGAAACGCGAGTCGCTATTTTGATGAGCAAAGCAGAAGAAAGTGGCATCAAGTTATCTTATGACTCTGCTTTCTTTATTGCTCAAAAAATACGTTCAAACGTGCGAGAATTAGAAGGTGCTTTAAAACGTGTTATTGCCAATTCCCATTTTACGGGTCGAGCAATTACACCGGATTTTGTTCGTGAGTCCTTAAAAGACCTTTTGGCCTTGCAAGATAAGCTGGTAAACATTGATAATATCCAGCGAATTGTTGCGGAATACTACAAAATCAAAATTAGCGATCTACTGTCGAAGCGTCGTAGTCGGTCCGTTGCTCGTCCTCGTCAAGTGGCGATGTCGTTAGCAAAAGAATTAACGAATCACAGTTTGCCTGAGATTGGTGATGCATTTGGTGGACGTGATCATACGACCGCCTTGCATGCGATTCGTAAGATAAAAGAACTGCAAGATACGGATTCGGATATCCGTGAAGACTACAAACAATTGATGCGAATTCTGACCACCTGATGGTCTAAGACTTTGAGTTTACGAGGAAAATAATGAAATTTTCAGTCGTCCGCGAGACACTTCTTAAGCCACTTCAACTAGTGGCAGGCGTTGTAGAGCGCAAGCAAACCATGCCTGTCTTGGCCAATGTTCTGCTTGAAGTTAAAGACCAAATATTAACCCTTACCGGTTCAGATTTAGAGGTAGAGTTAATTGGTCATGTACCATTAGATGAGTGCGAAGAGGGCCGTATTACTGTCCCTGCTCGTAAGCTGATGGACATTTGTAAAAGCCTACCTGACAGCGCAGTGATTGAATTTACACTGGATGAGCAAAAAGCCGTGATCCGCTCTGGCCGTTCACGCTTTAGTTTGTCTACGTTACCAGCGGATGAATTTCCAAATATTCAAGACATGCAAGGTGATTTGACGGTTTCTATTCCTCAAAACAGTGTGCGTCGTTTGATTGATCGCACAGGCTTTGCTATGGCGAACCAAGATGTGCGTTACTACTTGAATGGCATGTTATTGGAAGTGGCTGATGGTCAGTTACGTGTTGTTTCAACCGATGGTCATCGATTGGCGACAGCGGTTGAAGACGCACAAGTGAGTGGCGATTTAACGCAAGTTATTGTGCCCCGTAAAGGTGTTTTGGAATTAAACCGTCTATTAAATGACACCGATGAATTGGTTGAGCTTGCTATAGGCACTAACCATATCCGTGCCAAAGTCGCAGATTATATTTTCACTTCAAAATTAGTGGATGGAAAATTTCCTGACTACCATCGAGTTATTCCTCGTAATAATGAAAAAATCATCATCGCAGATCGTTTAGAGCTGCGTCAGGTTTTCTTACGAGCGTCGATTTTATCAAACGAGAAATACCGTGGTGTACGCTTGATTTTGTCTAACGGTATGCTGCAAGTGTTTGCCAACAACCCAGAGCAAGAAGAAGCCGAAGAATCGGTTTTGGTTCAATACCAAGGCGATAATATGGAAGTGGGCTTCAATGTTGGCTATTTGTTGGACGTATTGGGTGTCGTCGACACACAAGAAGTACGTTTGTCACTAAACGACTCTAACAGCAGTGCTTTGATTGAAGAAGCAGACAGTCATGCCGCGCAATACGTTGTCATGCCGATGCGTTTGTAAACACGGCCTAATAATCTGTTTGATAGCAATACAACCCGTTTGGCATTTTAGAACGTTAAATAGCTAAGCGGGTCTTCCCTACCCTAAGTAAGGTTTATCTGTTATGCCGCTGGTGCGTTTGGACATCTCTCATGTTCGCAACCTTTCTAGTGTGCGCTTTGAACCTTCGCCTCAAGTCAATGTGATTGTCGGTAAAAATGGCAGTGGCAAAACCTCTGTTTTGGAAGCTATCCATCTGTTGTCTTTTGGCCGTTCCTTTCGAAGCCATAAACATAAAACCTATATCCAATACGAAAACGACGCTTGTCTCGTCTTTGCCCAGTTACATCAAAATCAAGGCAGTCCTATCCCTATCGGCCTGCAACGTCATCGAGATGGTCAGATTGATGTTCGAATCCAAGGGCAACGAGCACAATCGGTGGTAGAGCTTGCTGAACGCTTACCTGTGCAGCTAATTAACCCCGATGCGTTTCGATTATTAGAAGGATCTCCGAGTATTCGGCGTCAATTTATCGACTGGGGTGCTTTTCATTTTGATAAAGGCTTCATTCATGCATGGAGAGGTTGGCAAAAAGCATTAAAACAGCGGAATACCTTGCTCAGACGTGGTAAAATCTCTAACAGTTTATTGGCGGCATTTGATCAGGAACTGATCCGCTTAGGTGGACAAGTGAATGAGTCCCGAAAAGCCTATGTGGAAAAACTCACACCACATTTCACGACCGTTTTGTCTTTGTTATCGACAGAACTGTCAGTTGATTTGCAGTTTTTTCAAGGTTGGGACGCACAGAAAAGCTTACAAATGGCGGTTGAAGCTGGACGAGAGCGAGATATTGAGCTGGGTTACACACATACTGGCCCCCAAAGAGCGGATTTACGTGTAAAGACCGCCACGGGCGATGCGTTAGATTCGCTGTCTCGTGGTCAATTAAAGCTGGTGGTATCCGCGCTTAAAATTGCTCAAGGACAGCTACTGATCGATATGGGTCGCCCTCTGGTGTTTTTAGTGGATGATTTACCAGCAGAGTTGGATGCCAATCATAGACAGAAACTCTGTCAATTATTGGAATCATTAAACAGCCAAATTTTTATTACCAGTGTTGAACCCGATACAACGGATTTTACTTGGGCCGACACAACAGACGTTCGTCAGTTTTCTATGAGTAACGGCGAATTGTCTCTATTGAGCAAAGGTTTGCAGGAGAGTTAAATGAGTGAAAATAAATACGATTCGTCCAGTATCAAGGTGCTCAAAGGGCTAGATGCCGTACGTAAACGCCCCGGCATGTATATCGGCGATACGGATGATGGTACTGGTTTGCACCACATGGTATTTGAAGTCGTGGATAACTCCATTGATGAAGCCCTTGCTGGTCATTGTGATACTGTTACGGTGCTTATTCACCCAGATGAATCCATCTCTGTATCGGATAATGGCCGTGGTATTCCAGTTGATATACACGAAGAAGAAGGTATATCTGCTGCAGAAGTAATCATGACTGTCTTGCATGCTGGCGGTAAGTTCGATGATAACTCTTACAAGGTATCTGGTGGTCTTCACGGTGTTGGGGTTTCTGTTGTAAACGCCCTATCTGAAGCCCTTACCCTTACCATCCGCAAAAATGGTAAAGTATACGAACAATTTTATGTGCATGGTGTGCCACAAGCACCATTGGCGGTTGTTGGCGATTCTGACGGCGCAGGCACCACGGTTCATTTCAAACCATCCCCTAATACATTCAACAACATCTTATTTGTTTATGATATTTTGGCGAAACGTCTACGTGAATTGTCATTCTTGAACTCAGGTGTGGCTATTCGACTAAAAGATGAGCGCACGGGAAAAGAAGACTTTTTTAACTATGACGGTGGTTTACGTTCGTTTGTTGAGCATTTGAACACGAACAAAACACCGATCAACGACATCTTCCACTTTATTTGCCAACGTGAAGACCTAGAAGACGGCATCGCCGTTGAAATCGCATTACAGTGGAACGAAGGTTTTCAAGAAAACATCTACTGTTACACCAACAATATTCCACAACGCGATGGCGGTACTCACCTAGCCGGTTTCCGTGGGGCATTGACGCGTACCCTAAACAACTTTATTGAAAAAGAAGGCCTAGCGAAAAAGCAAAAAGTTGCGACAACGGGCGATGATAGCCGTGAAGGCTTAACCGCTATTGTGTCTGTAAAAGTGCCAGATCCTAAGTTCTCTTCTCAAACCAAAGACAAGCTTGTGTCTTCAGAAGTAAAAACCGCGGTAGAGCAGGAAATGAGCAAACGCTTTGCCGAGTACTTACTTGAGAAACCAGGTGAAGCCAAAATCATCGTGAATAAGATGATTGATGCGGCTCGTGCTCGTGAAGCGGCACGTCGTGCTCGTGATATGACACGTCGTAAAGGCGCACTAGACATCGCCGGCTTACCAGGTAAATTGGCTGACTGTCAGGAGAAAGACCCAGCGCTTTCTGAAATCTACCTCGTGGAGGGTGATTCTGCCGGTGGTTCGGCAAAACAAGGTCGTGATCGTCGTACTCAAGCGATTCTACCGCTTAAAGGTAAAATCCTTAACGTCGAAAAAGCACGCTTTGACAAAATGTTGGCGTCTGTTGAAGTAGGCACCCTAATTACCGCACTCGGTTGTGGTATCGGCCGTGACGAATTCAATGCAGATAAATTACGCTACCACAGCATCGTTATCATGACCGATGCCGATGTCGATGGATCGCACATTCGTACTTTGTTGTTGACCTTCTTCTTCCGTCAAATGCCAGAAATCATTGAACGTGGTCACATCTTTATCGCCCAACCGCCTTTGTTCAAAATTAAACGTGGTAAGCATGAACAGTACATCAAAGATGAAGCCGCTATGGACCAACATCTTATTGAAGTGGCGCTTGATGGTGCTCACATGCACGTCAATGCAGATGCTCCGGGGATTCAAGGCGAGTTTTTAGCGACGCTTGTTCGTGATTATATTCACATTGAAACGGACTTAAATCGTTTGTCTCGTGTGTATCCAAAAGATGTCATGAGCAAACTTTTGTACTGTAAAGCGCTGACACAAGAAAACCTAACGAATGAAGCCGCTGTATTGGAATGGGTCGAAGCTATTCGTAACCAAATGCCACAAGATGCACGTACCGGTTTCCGTTTTGATTTCTCGGTTGAAAAAGATGACGAGCGTAATATCTTCTTGCCAGTTGTCGACATCATGTCTCATGGTGTCTCCAATCGTTACCGCTTTGAAGGGACTTTCTTTAATTCTCCTGAGTACAAACGCATTGTTGCTATGTCTGAAACCGTCGCGGAATTGTTTGGTGAAGAATCTTTCATCCAGCGTGGCGAACGTCGTGAGATGGTGAAAACCATCAGTGACATGAAAGCATGGTTGATGAAAGAAGCGTCGCGTGGCATGACCATCCAGCGTTACAAAGGACTAGGTGAGATGAACCCTGACCAGCTTTGGGAAACCACCATGGACCCTGAAGCACGTCGCATGCTTCGCGTTACCATCGATGACGCTGTTGCCGCAGATCAAATGTTCACGACATTAATGGGTGACGAAGTTGAACCGCGTCGTAATTTCATTCAAGAAAATGCCTTGAACGTAGCGAACTTAGACAT
>CAXBGJ010000093.1:0-11987 GCA_963975045.1 uncultured Marinomonas sp.
AGTGGGTGTGGTGGGTGAAATACACACCAGTGTGGAAGGTGTTCAACAAGGCTCTAATACGCAATCGGCGATGGCGAGTGATATTCAAGGTTCGGTTGGTCAGTTATCTAACGCGGCTGATGTGATGGCCGAGCATGTCAGTGTGTCACGCAATCAGGCAGAAGCGGCACATGATTTGGCCAAACATGGTAAACAAGTTATTACCTCAGCAGCAACGGACATTACCGCAGTGGCGGCTTATATAGAAGAGACTTCTCATGTGGTGGCGGAGCTGAATAAAAGTGCCAGTACGGTGTCTGAATTCGTCAACAGTATTCGTAATGTGGCAGATCAGACGAACTTATTAGCATTGAACGCTTCCATTGAGGCCGCTCGAGCCGGTGAAAGTGGTCGAGGTTTTGCGGTGGTTGCCGACGAAGTTCGTAACTTGGCAGCCAATACTGCCAACGTGACGGAATCAATTGATAAAGTGATCACCACAATTAGCAGTTTGTCTCTGCAAATTTCCAATGAAATGGTCAAAGGTCAGGAGAAAATGCGTCAGGGCGTCGCACAAATTCAAGATGTTATCGCCCCGTTAAGCCAGTTAGAAACGGATTCTGCTAAGTCACTACATAGTTTAGATGACTTATCTCAATTGGCTCAGCAACAAGCTAGAGAAGCCAATGATATTGCACAACATGTGACTCGTATTGTAGAAGTGACTGCGAGTAATGAAGCGACATCGAAGCGCTTGAGTCAACTCACCGACACCTTATCAGGTGCGGCAGAGCAAACTCAACAAGCTGCTTCTACGTTTACTTTGCCAAAGAGTTAATGCCAAAAAACGAACCATTAATAATAACGACTCGAGAGCACCATTGGTTAGCGTTTTGCTAGCCAATGGTCCAAAGAGAAAACACCCGCTCCTCGATACATCAATAACAATGCGATGGCCAACCAAGTCGCATGAGTTGGATAAGCATCAGGGTAAACAAACAGTTGAATCACCAGTGTCATCATTGCGATACCAAACCCAGCAAGACGAGTAAAAAGCCCGCTCAGAATCAGTATGGGCAAAAGGTGCTCTGCTAATGTCGCCAGTACCGCCGCAATCATAGGCGGAATGAGTGGTAGGTCGTATTCATATTCAAACAAGAAGCCTGTTGATTCAGCCAATCTTGGCAAACCAAGCTCTATTTTCATTGCAATCAAATCGAGAGAGAAGCCTTCTATTTTAGTTTGACCTGAACGCCAAAAGACCGCTGCGATGGCAAAACGAGCCACCAGTAAAATCACGGACTCAGGTATTTTTCGAAATATCGCTTCGCTTTTGTTATTGATAAAAGACAGCATGATTCATTCCTTATTTTTAGGTGTTATTTGATTTGAGTTAGTACTTTCCATTCAATCAGTTTCGCCAGTGTTTTCCCTAAATCAAACAAATCTGAATCCGGTACGGCGTCTTCGAGCGATTTTTGTTGCATTAGGTTTTTAATAAAAATCGCTTCTTCTTTTTGGATGACATGGAGTTGCGCGTAAAGGTGAGACTTGATTAGTAGCAAGTATTCACTTTTGTTTATATCGACGTTGTTAATGCGTTGGTGCCCATCGCTGAAATGCGCTTGGTACAAAGAACCAATGGCAAAAGGTGATGCTAAGATTTTTGTGGTTGGTGGAACGTTCAGCATTAAAACACTGGGGTCTTCTACCGATGAGAACGCAGTAGAAACAGCATCATGGTCAAGGGTTTTGTATTCTTCACTGTGAGTGAGCGTTAACATTTCATGTTCGAGTGCGGCGACATCGGCCAAAAAAGGCAGGTTTTCTGCTGGTTCGAAAGTGCGGATAAAATCTGAAAAATTCACACCATATTCGCTAATAATGGGTGAACTAGGTTGGTTTTCTAATAAATATATTCGCGCCATCGCGCGGAAAAAAACCTCGCCCACAAGCGTTTCCGTCACAGGGAAAATATCGCATAAAGCGTCCATTAGTGAAACCACCACGTTATTGCGATAAACGTTTAGTCTGACTTCTTGTTGTTGCATGTCTGCAGCTTTGATCTCGTTATAAAAGCGAGTGTCCTCCGTGAGTAAGGCGGTTTTAAATGACGTGTTCACGGCGTATCTCCAATGGTGGGATAGACTCTCGTATGCGGTTTGCCATGTTCGCTTCTTCAAGCAATATTGACATTGGCGGCAAGTTACCATCGCGTTCAATCAGTGTAGGACAGTCACCAGTCAATGCTAAGGTATATTGGTAAAGAGACCAAACGTCTTGCGATACAGGTTCGTCATGACTGTCTATTTTTAATGGAACGACAAGGTTACTGTCTGTGGTGTGACCGGCTAAATGCATTTGTCCCACAGCATGAACAGGAAACGCGTCCATATAGTGGTAAGGGTTTTGGCCGTGATTAAAGCAAGACACTTCCACGTTGTTAATGTCTAGAAGCAAGCCACAGCCTGTGCGTTTGCTCATTTCCGTCAGAAAGGCGATTTCGCTCATTTCGCTACGGTTAAACTCAAAATAGGTCGATGGGTTTTCGATTAATACTTGGCGTTTTAGGCGCGTCTGTATTTGGTCAATGTGCTCGCACACTCTGCGTAATGTTGCCTCATCATAGGCAACAGGCAGTAAATCGTTTAAAAAGGCGTTGTCGTGCGAAGACCAGGCTAAATGCTCTGAAAAGACTTCAGGCTCCACCTCATCGACTAATCGCGCAACCCGATCGAGATGTTGCGTATTAATGGGATGTTCGCCGCCGATCGACAATCCGACACCGTGTACCGTCATTGGATAATGCTGACGAATTAGCGGCAAATAATGACGTGCTGGCCCACCCTTGCTCAAATAGTTTTCGGCGTGAATTTCAAAGAAACCGACGTCAGGTAATTCAGCTAAGATAAGTTTGTAGTAAGCGGGTTTTAGGCTGATGCCAGAACGAGAAAGAAAACGCTCCGCAAAGCTCGAAGAAAAGGGGGCATCTTCGGCTTGCGTAAACGATTGTTCAGAAAGAACAGGAGACATTTTGTGATCCGTCTCTTAGAACGCTTTCAGTTGGCCGTGGCCAGTTGAAGACGTTTTAGATTCCATGTCGACACAAGAGCCAGCTGGAACTAATTTCCACGCATTTGCTTGGTAGTCAGTTTTAGATGTACCGGCGCAAGATGTGCCTGGGCCCGCAGCGCAATCGTTTTGTCCAGCAAGTGCTACGCCGTAACATTTTTCTTTGCTTGCGGCTTGTGCAGGAACAGATACTGCAGAGATAGCGACGGCAGTACCAAGTGCAAGAGCTAATGATGCTGTTTTGTTTTTCATGGGTAGATCCTCATTCGATATAAAGGGAAAGACAGGGAAGTCTTATTGTTACATTGCTTTGACGTAGCGAGGTTTGTGGTTATTACAAATAAAACACATTATTTTTCACTCTCGCTTTCGCCTCTTGTATAACGCTTTGACATAAAACGTAATTCTTGCATTTGCTTACCAAATTGACGACAAGGTAAGCACATAGAAGTATGCATTCCTAGACTCAGCTTTTCTTTTGTCGAAAGTGGCCGGTCAAGTTTTTCAGAGAGCATTTGGGTCGCTTGTTTGCAGTTCAACATGTTAGGGCACCTTAGCTTGATACCAATTGTCTTCTAGGCACTCTCGTAAACGTAGTCGAGCACGATACAAGGTGACGTTAAGATTACTAACCGATACTTCTTCGTTATGGCAAATTTCTGGTGTTTCCATTTCTAGAAATTCACGCATCATAAAGAATCGGCCATATTTTTCTGGTAACGCATTTAAGCAAGCATCAAACACACGCCAAAAATGGACATTCTCAACATCGTGATCTGGCTGATCCCACTTTTGTGGGCGTTCATGCTTCTGCCAATGACCGTTGTCTTTGAATAATTGGTCCATTAATTCTTCACCGTTAAGGTTTGGACCGTCTTCTAATTGACTGACGGCGATATGGCGTTTTTCTTTACGTAATAAATCAATCACCTTATTTTTTAAGATAGAAAAAACCCACGTTTTAAAGGCCGATTGCCGAGCAAAGCGATCAATATGTTGATACGCCGATAGCATGGCTTCTTGCACTGCATCTTCTGCTAATTGGCTATCTCGAACTTGCAATGTTGCAAATTTCAGCATTTGTATACGCAGTTCTGCTATAAACTCGGCATCATGAAATGCGTTAGTCATTGCTGAATTGTCTATCTCTGGAGATAGGTTCACATTAGTCATTTAAGCCTCGGATCATGTGCAGTGGTTAGACGATGTTGGGGTTCGCTTTATTACAAAATAGTCGATTTTTTTCGACTTAGCTGTTTTAGTCCTCTTTTTTAAGTAAAAGTTCGGCTTCTGCGAGGTATTCATCTTTCAGCTTGACGTAATTTAGGCCAGCGTATTGAAAGTATTCGATTTCTTTTTCGTTTAACGGACGAATTTGTTTTACTGGCGACCCCATGTACATAAAACCAGATTCTAAGCGTTTACCAGGTGGCACTAATGAACCTGCCCCGATAATGATTTCGTCTTCAATGACGGCGCCATCTAAAATAGTTGTGCCCATACCTACTAACACTCTACTGCCGACCGTGCAGCCGTGCAGCATTGCCATGTGCCCGACCGTGACATCATCACCAATCGACAAGGGGTAGCCTTCAGGCTTGTAAGTACTGGCGTGAGTGATGTGTAAACAGGAGTTGTCTTGAATACTGGTGCGAGCGCCAATAGTGATACTGTGCATGTCGCCACGAATTGCAACTAAAGGCCAAACTGAACTGTCATCACCAATGGTAACATCGCCAATAATAACCGCGTTTTCATCGACCCAAACTCGGTCTCCGAGTTGTGGCATTTTGCCACGGAAAGATTTCATCACCATAAATCCTCTCTATACAGAATATTTTGCGTTATAAATGAAGGAACTATTAATACAATAGCGATAGACGCATTGAAAAACGACAAAGACCACCTATCTTATTAAGCATAGAGATCATTAGTACATTCTTACTGTGTCGTTTTAAGACGACGGTATGGAAATGCGAAAACGCCGAGTCAACGGCCATAAATTTCATAAAAGGATACCACGATATGTCACAGTCTGTATGGGATGCGACCAGCTTGCCAAATTTTACCGGCGTCGATGTTGCAAGCATCGAATCCGACTTGGACGCGCTTCTTGAGATTAATAAAAAAGCCATTGATACTTGTGTGAGCGAAAACACTAACCCAACGTGGGAAAGCCTTGTTTTACCACTGGATCAATTACACGACGACCTTAATAATTTTTGGTCGCCCATTGGACATTTAAACTCAGTAAAAGATACGCCAGCGCTTCGAGCGGCTTACAATGCGTGTTTGCCAAAATTGACTCAGTTCTATACGGATCTTGGTCAGAACAAAGCACTTTATCAAGCCTACAAAACATTGGCTGACAGCAATGTCGCGAAAGACCTAACGCCAGCGCAAACGGAAGCCTTAACTCAAACGATTCGTGACTTTGAATTGTCCGGTGTGGGTTTAGAAGGCGCCGCCAAAAAACGCTACGGCGAAATGAGCCAACGTTTGTCTGAGTTGGGCAGCCAATTTGGTGAAAACGTTTTAGATGCGACACAAGCGTGGAGCAAGTTGATTACGGATGAAAGTGAATTGGCCGGTTTGCCAGAGTCGGCGCTTGCCCAAGCCAAACAAATGGCGGAGGCCAAAGCGCAGCAAGGTTGGCTATTTACGTTAGATTTTCCTTCTTACATTCCAGTGATGAATTACGCTGACAGTGCTACATTGCGCGAAGAAATGTATCGCGCGTTTGTGACTCGTGCTTCGGATCAGGGCGGTGATATCAAATACAACAACGCACCGTTGATCGATGAAATTTTGTCATTACGTCATGAAATGGCGCAAATATTGGGTTTTGATAACTACGCAGAATTGTCGGTCGCCACTAAAATGGCTGAGAATGGTCAACAAGTTATCGACTTCTTACAAGACCTTGCAGAGAAGTCAAAAAGTTCGGCAGAACAAGATCTTGCGCAGCTAACGGCTTTCGCAAAAGACGAAAATGGTGTCGAAAAGCTCAATGCTTGGGACATGGCTTACTACGCTGAAAAATTGCGTCAGCATAAGTACAGTATTTCTCAAGAAGAGCTTCGTCCTTACTTTCCAATGAATAAGGTGTTGTCAGGATTGTTTCACGTGGCACAAACTTTGTTCGGTGTGGATATTCGTGAAGAAAAAGAATTTGATAGCTATAACAATGACTTGAAGTTATTTACGATCAGTAAAGACGGCGAAGACATCTCTCGTTTCTATCTAGACCCTTATTCGCGTGAAGCAAAACGTGGTGGCGCGTGGATGGATTCTTGTCGTACACGTCGCCGTTTAAGCGACAATCGCCTACAGCTGCCAATTGCTTATCTTGTGTGTAATTTCACGCCACCAATTGGCGATAAACCCGCTTTGTTAACGCACGATGAAGTAACAACCTTGTTCCATGAATTTGGTCACGGTTTGCATCATATGTTGACCCAAGTAGAGGTTTCATCCGTATCAGGTATTAATGGTGTGGCGTGGGACGCGGTTGAATTACCGAGTCAGTTTATGGAAAACTGGTGTTACGAACCAGAAGCCTTGGCGCATATCGCAGGGCATTACGAAACGGGTGAGCCATTACCTCAGGACTTACTAGACAAAATGCTCGCGGCGAAAAATTTCCAATCGGGTATGCAAATGATGCGTCAGCTGGAGATCTCGTTATTTGATTTCCGTCTGCACATGGAATACAAAAAAGGTATCTCTGTTCAATCTGTTATTGACGATGTCCGCAGCAAAGTGGCGGTTACAACACCACCAGAATTTAATCGTTTCCAAACCAGTTTTTCGCATGTCTTTGCCGGTGGCTATGCTGCGGGCTATTACAGCTATAAATGGGCCGAGGTTTTGTCAGCGGATGCGTTCTCTAAATTCGAGGAAGACGGTATCTTCAATGCGGATACCGGTGCGCACTTCCGTGATACCATATTAGCCAATGGTGGTTCTCGTCCAGCCGCTCAATTGTTCGCTGAATTTCGTGGACGTGAGCCAAGTACCGATGCTTTATTGAGACACAGTGGCATCGCGGCATAGTGTTAAAAGGTAATTGAAATTATGACAGTAAAACGTTTTATCGCGGGGGCCGTGTGCCCACGCTGCAGTGAGATGGATAAGATTCGTGCGTGGCGTGATGACGACGCTGAAAAACAGTATCGCGAATGTATTTCCTGTGGCTATGAAGATGTCCAGTCGACAGTGGTACAGGCGCAGCCGACTGAAATTGTCACGCGGGTAAACCAACCGCACAGTAGCTCACCCGAAGCGGAAGAAGTTGTGATTAACTTTATTCCAAATCCAGGTATGACAAAGCACTAAAATAATTACGAGTTTGAGGGGCTGCCTTGTGAAGATAATAGTGGAAGTTATTGGCAAGGTAGACCAAGGTTATAGCAATCCATATGAGTGCCTAGACGAGGATGGGAATTCTTTTATTGTCAAAGGCTTGCCCCGTTCGAGTCAAGTGAATGAGTGGATATGTGCTAATTTAGCAACGGCATTTGGACTGCCTATTGCTGATTACGAGCTAGTTGAAATACCAGAAGAACTATACTTCGAGTTAGATTTTGATACTCAGTTTGACCTAGGCTGTGGCCCTATTTTTGGTTCGAAGAAGATTCAATTAGCACAGTGGTTTGAGCCTAAAACGATGCAGCATATCGTCACTGAAGAGGAAAAAATAAAGATTTTTCTTTTTGATTACTGGGTGAGAAATGCTGATAGAAATAGTAATAACACGAACCTTTTAGTTAGTGATAGGCGTATTCGAGTTATTGATCACAATAGTGCTTTTGATAAAAAATACACTAGAGATGATGTTTATAGTCATCTTTTTTATGATCAGGTTAACAAAGAACGGCTCAACGATTTGGTTTTTAGAGCCGAGTTAAGTGGACAGATTGAAGATATTTTACTTAATTTAAATAACATCATTGGTTCTCTGCCAGAAGAATGGCAGTATAGTGATTCACCTATAAATACACTTAAAGCAGATATTGATCTTGTTGCAATTAAGAGCACTTTAAGCCGTTATACTGACGATGATTTTTGGTTTTTTGTATGAAAAAATATGCTTGCAAATACGTTGTTCTACGCTTTGCTCCCTATAGTGAAACTGGCGAGTTTGCTAATGTGGGCGTACTTCTTTATTCAAAAAGTCATAATTCCTTTGTATTCAAGTTAGATACAGCAGATATTGGTGCTAGGGTATCGAAATTTTTTCATATTGATGATAAACAAGTGTTCAAGTTTGCAATGGCTTCTTATCAGAAAGAATTAGCTTTTGTTCAAGAACAAGTCGTTCATCATCACATGACTGCAGAAGAGGCTTTTGATTTTTTGGTTAAGCCTCGTGCAACTTTGTTACGTTTCAGTGAAGTTCGAACCGTTATAACGGACTCAATTGACGGAACACTTAATAGTGTATTTGCTCGTATGGTCAGCCATAGCTCAGCCTCCCAGGTCAAAAACAGGCTAAAACTAGGTGGCATCTTAAGGTCTCAACTTGATTCACTTTGTCTTGAATACCCTTTTAGACGATATAAGTTTTCAAAAAGCGTCTTTGAAGTAACCTATGACTTTACTCAGTTAAGTGAGCAAGGTGAGCCGTTGAAGCTGATACAGCCTATTGAAATAAATGATAAACTTACTCCAAAAGAAATTTTCGAGGTAGTAGGTAATAATGAAGTGCGCTTAAACCGCATGGCTAACTTAGACTTACTTCCTAAGAAGGTTCTTCTTCCGTTCTCTTTGAATGAAAATAGAACTAAAGAAGCTGATGAGGCTTGGTCTATTGTAAAAGATGAGCTGAGCTCTATTGGTGAACTAGTTGATATTCGTAATACATCAGTGATCGAAGAGTTTGCTAAGCACTGATTCACTTCAACTAGTATTAAAAGCGGACGTACTTTGACTAAAGTATGTCCGCTTTTTTATTCATTCTTCAAGGTTAATTATCGGCGTAGCCACTGCCTATGGCACTGAACGGCATATCCAGTTCCAGTTCTGGTACTTGTAAACCAAGCCAAGTTGGGAAGGTGTTGCTGTTTGGCCCAGGAAAAATCGTATACTCATTTGCCCAAGGATAACGAGCCACTGCATCGGTAATTTTAGGGATTAAGGTTTCTGCTCTTTCGCCTGTTATTGATAATACTTTCTCCGGCTTAGAGCCAAACCAATAACGATCTGGCGTACTTGTTTTATATTCGTATAAAGCAGGCAAACCTCGTTTAACTCGCCATCCTGTCACTTCATATACTTTATATTCCGATGCTCCTTTTTCCTTTGTGGCGACCCAAGTGTGTACTGCAAACCAACCGCGCCAACTAAAAGCATCCGCAGCATAAAACTCTATGACGGCTTCAGTCACTTCTTTTGGGTTTGGCGCTATTCCTGCTGGTTCTCGACTCGCGGTTCTCCAGTCATTATTTGAACAAGCAGCTAAAAATACACTGCTAAATATAAGATAAGTTAATAACTTCATCTCTTTTATCCTTTTCTAAAATTCCTATTACAGCTAGTAATATCATGATTATTGGCGAATAGGAGACCGTAATGTAGGAGAAAGTATGAATTCTCAATTTGTTTGTATTAATGATGCGCTCTGTGCTTTTTTGCATTTCATTGGTGCATTTTAAAATGGAAAAGTGCTTTATTTGGACGGTTTTTTTATTAGTAAGTGATATATCACTGACATTAAGTGGTTTGATATAAATGGCATGAAATATGCTGTTTCATAGTTGTAATTATAGAAACATAAGTTTCATGACTTTATTGAGGATCATCCGTTATGAGTCAACCACCTGTAATAAAAAACGATTATCTTGCTCCGGTGAGAAAAGATGAGAAAACATGGAAATGGTTTGAGGTTTTTAATATTTGGGCTAATGATATTCAAAGTTTGTTTGGCTATACCTTAGTTGCTTCTTTATTTATTGCCTATGGTGTTACCGGTTGGACGGCGTTCGCGGGTTTAATCGTTGCAGGCGTTTTAGTGATGTTTTTGGTTAATATATCAGGCAAAGCTGGTGTTGATTATGGTATTCCATACCCTGTTTTAGCCCGAGCAAGTATGGGAACGCAAGGTGCTAAGCTACCTGCTATGTTACGTGCGATCGTTGCGGTGTTTTGGTTTGGTGTTCAAACGTATTTTGCCTCGACAGCCCTCAATTTATTAATTGTGACATTAACCGGTAGTGCTGGTGGTGAAAGCTACTTGGGTATGACAGGTCTTGGCTGGTTGTCATTTTTGATTGTCTGGGGCCTTCAGATGGTTA
The DNA here is from genome assembly GCA_963975045.1 of uncultured Marinomonas sp. Lineage (GTDB taxonomy): Bacteria > Pseudomonadota > Gammaproteobacteria > Pseudomonadales > Marinomonadaceae > Marinomonas. The sequence goes on from CAXBGJ010000093.1 coordinate 10,347, forward strand.
TTTTTTCTCGTGGAATGGACTGGGTCGGTAAGTTTCTTAATCTTGCAGGCCCATTTGTCTACGCAGTAATGATTGGTTTGCTTATTGTTCTTTGGAACAAAGCCGATGGTCAGCTATTAAGTGCGGCGAACAGTATTTTTCGCCATGAAGATGCAACATTTAGTTCAGAGTTTAAAGGTTTTATTGCCATAGTTGGCACCATGGTGGCGTATTTTTCTGCTGTCATGATTAACTTCAGCGATTTCTCTCGATACGTGAAAGATCATAAATCAATGAAGTTCGGCAACCTATTAGGCTTGCCTTTAAACATGATTATTTTCTCGGCTTTAGCCTTGTTGATAACCGCTGGTGCGGCTGTGGTCTATGGCGAACAATTAACGAATCCAACTGAAATTGTAGAAAGAGCGGACAGTGCTTTGTTGAGTGTTATTGCCGCAGTGACCTTTTTCGCTGCAACAGTTGGCATTAACTTAGTTGCGAATTTTATTCCTGCGGTAAACGGTATTGCTAACCTAGCACCGAAAAGCATGTCTTTCCAAAAAGCAGGTTTTATTACCTCTGGCTTTGCTTTGATCATAGGTGCTTTATGGACTAGCTTCATTAGCCAAGTGGGTATTGGTGCGTTTGTGAATACGTTGGGAGCAACTTTGGCGCCTTTATACGGCATTATGATTGTAGATTATTACTTTGTCCGTAAGCAGAAGTTGGATCTTAATGGACTTTATGATGAAAGTGAAAAGAGTGTTTATTTCTATGCGAAAGGTTGGAATAACACGGCTATTATCGCTTTTGTTGTCGGTGCGATTTTCTCTGTATCAACGGTTTGGGTTGACGCCTTGTCTGTTTTATCTGGTTACGCTTGGATATTAGGTGCATTGCTTGGTGCGATTGTTTATCGAGTGTTGACCAAGAAATCTTGATTTATAAAGAATAAATGATCTGTAAAAAAACGCGTTTCCGTTTTATCTCAAATAAAGCAGAAACGCGTTTTGTTATTTATGCTTTTATGAAGCAGGCTTATTTCATTTCAGTAATGAATTCGTCTTTTGAACGACGTACTTTTTTCATGCCTTTAAGCCAATCGCCTTCTTCGGCACGGTAACCTAGAGGTAGTAGAACAACAGATCGAAGACCTCGTTCTGTTAGTCCTAGAATGTCGTCTACTTTAGCAGGGTCAAAGCCTTCCATTGGTGTACTGTCTACACCTTCTTCAGCCGCTGCAATCAATGCCGTGCCAAGGCCTATGTAAGCTTGACGAGCCGCGTGTTGGTAATTGACTTCTGCATCACGAGGAGGGTAAGCGCCTAATATCATTTGGCGATAGTTTTCCCAGCCTTCGTTTTTGAAGCCGCGCTCGTCATTGACTAGGTCGAACATCTCATTGATGCGATCTTCTGTGTAGTTGTCCCACGCCGCAAAAACCAAAAGGTGAGAGCCATCGGTGATTTGAGCTTGATTCCAAGCATGAGGAACAATCTTTTCACGTAATTCTTTATTGGTTACCACAATCACTTCGTACGGTTGTAAACCGCTTGAGGTGGCCGTCAGACGAATGGCTTCTAATATACGATCCACTTTTTCTTGCTCAACCGCTTTGCTTGAATCCATTTTTTTCGTGGCATAACGCCAGTTTAACTTGTC
>CAXBGJ010000094.1:0-11967 GCA_963975045.1 uncultured Marinomonas sp.
AGATTGTATGTTGTTGGTGGCTTCGCTCATAACATCGAATGCGTGAGTGATGTCGTCTACGGCGACAGTCGTGTTTGCATGGTGTTGAGGAGCTTTATTGATTGGACGTAAAGCGATTTGACGGTTTCTTCTCATTGATTAAATGAGAAGAAACATTAGGGAGATAACTCTATATCACCTCGACGGGTTGGCTTACTGGATTTCCCATATTTTTACAGTGCTTCAATCAATATTTTTTCAAAAAAATTCGTCACGCCTTGATAATCATGTAACGGTAGGATTTCGGCGACATATTGGTCGGGGCGGACAATAATGATGCCGCCTTCTTCTTTATTGACTCCGCGTTTTTCATAGAAACACCCTTCTGCAGATTTTGCGCTGTAGACTTTTTCATAGTCTTTTAATCCGTAAAGGTCTTTTGATGGCTGTAAAAGTGGATGGATATTGGTCACTTCAATGTTTCGATGTTGTTCTTGGAAGACGGCCTGTAGGTTGATGATTGCGTCAATGTTCATATCTTTTGGCGTAAAACGTAGTAGGGGAGAAGCGGGATTGTTTTGTAAAAACTGACAAAGGGCTTTTACTTGGCAATCGGTTCCCATGAAGCGTTCTTTTCCAGCAAAGGCGAGAATGTGCCATCGGCCATCGGCTTTCATGCTGTGTCCAAGATGCACGGGTTTTGCATCTGCATGACGAGTTACTTTTGCGGAATGAAAACGCATGCCGATGGTTTGTCCTGAGGCAAGGTTTTGATGCGTTCCTGATCTTACTAACGTCGATGCTGGATAGTGAATCGCTGTGCCAGCGGTGAAGCGGCCAAACTGCACAAAGTATTGTTGAAATGCAGCCGGATCGATGCCGTCAGGGTTGCTCGCAGATTTAGGTTTGGCACTGAACATTTTTGAAAATTCGCGATCAAAGTCGATTAATTGCTGGGCCACAGTTTGTCTTTCAAAAGAATAACTTTGTAGTAGCTCAGTGTTCGCTCTTCCCGTTAAAACGTGGGCGAGTTTCCAGCCTAAGTTCCAGGTGTCATTGACGGAGGTGTTTAGACCTTGCCCCGCTTTTGGGCTGTGCGTGTGGCACGCATCGCCAGCGAGAAAAACACGTGGCGCACGACCATCTTCTGCATCATCAAATGCTGTCGTTAGGCGCTGGCCAATTTCATACACACTCCACCAAGCAATCTCTTTTATGTCGATGGTGTAAGGTTGCAGAATACGGTTTGCGGCGGCGATTAAATAGTCGGCCGTGATCGACTGTTTAGAGAGTCGTTCCGTGTTGTTTAGTTTGTCCAATTCAATGTACAAGCGCACCATATACCCGCCTTCGCGAGGAATGATCAGCATGTTGCCTTCGTTGGCAGAATGAATGGCGGATTTTAAACGGATATCAGGAAAGTCTGTCGTCGCCAGTACATCCATTACGCCCCACGCTTGATTGATCGAGTCGCCCACTAATTCACGACCAATGGATTTTCGTACCGTGCTACGCGCGCCATCGCATCCGACCACGTATTTGGCTTTGACCGTTTCAATCACGCCAAGATGCTGAGAGTCCAAACGCTCAAAGGTTAAGGTGACTGGGTAATCGGTTACTTGTTGATCTACTTCAAGGTGAAGTAGCTTGCGCGAGTAGTGTGGCACGACTTTTCCAGGACCATGGCGCATCACATCAAGAAACGCATCGTGAACGCGAGCTTGGTTAATAATGACGTGCGGCATTTCAGATAAATCGTCCTCGACGTCTTGGATTTTTCCACTGCGAGCAATGTGTTCCGGCAGATCTGCGTCCGGTTTCCAAAAAGCAGTTTCGTTTACCCAATACGCTTCTTGTTTGATTTGATCAGCAAAATCATAGGCTTCAAACATTTCCATTGTACGGCAAGCAATGCCATCGGCTTGACCTACTAATAAGCGGTCGTCTTTTTGTTCAACAATACAGGTAGAGATACGGCCAAATTTTGATAATTGTGCCGCAAGGTTGAGTCCGGCAGGTCCGCAGCCAACGATCATCACATCCACTTGAGGTGGTAGCGGGAGCTTTAATGGCGGCGCGATGATCCGATCCGTCGGATCGGCAATTTTAGGGTCGCCAGGGTGAAAACCATCTTGATAAAATTGCATTGTTTCGTCCTCTTATTATTGCCAGTGACTTGTAATCTGGATTGAAAGAAACTTTAATCAATTTTAGGTATAAGTAAAAATAGATTTTTAACGTAAGACTAATAGAAAATGCATAGATGAATCCTAATTTATTGAGACAGCTTGCCATCGTGGTAAAACAGGGCTCGTTAAGCCGAGCCTGTGAGCAGTTGTATGTGACGCAACCTACTTTAAGCAGAAGCATTAAGTTGCTGGAAATGAAAGTTGGTGCGCCCGTACTTATTCGAACTCGTTATGGTGTCGAGCCGACAGAGATTGGTGCAAGGCTGGCGCAAATTGGTGAGCGTATTCTGGCGGAAACAGAGCAAGGCGAAGAGGTTATTCGCCAGTTTCATAGCGGCTATCATAATGAGTTTGTTATTGGTATTGATCCGCTTTGGGAGTTTGCGACGGTTGAGCAAATGACCGCGTATTTTATGAAAGAAAAGCGGTATGTTTTTCATTTTCGTACGGGCTCTGCGGCGGCTCAGATTGAGTTATTGCAAAATGGTGAGCTCGACTTTCTATTGGCACCAGCGCACCTTTCCGTTAAACAAGGAACATTGGATCGGCAATCATTGTTTCGGGATCGTTCTGGTGTTTTTGTTGGTAAAAAATCGATGCTTCTAGGCACTCATAAACGTGTGTCTCAAGCCGTTTTGGAAAAACAAAACTGGATGGTGGCAGGTGCGAACGCGGGTTTTTTAGATCGTCCTAGTGAGTTAGTTGGTTTAAAGGCCGCTAGCATGGCGTTTACTGGCAGTATTCGTTCGGTACTGCATTTGTTAAATACCACTGACATGCTGGTTCGATTGCCCGCTCGAATGGCTTTAATGACCGGCGACGTGGACTTTGAACAGATGATAGAAGTGGAAGGGCCACTAGGGCCAAGACGAGACATCGCACTTTGGTCGAAAGCTGACAGTATGGAGCGACCAGAGTGCCTCAAAATTCATGAACTGATCCGTGATTTTATGCAGGCACTGGAGGATTCTGTGCCGACCTTCGAGTTGGATTTGTAACTCGAAAAATCAAGCCGGTTCTTGTCGATAAAATTGACAGAGTAGCCAGTAAATCTCTGGCATTTTTTTCTTCATCATTGTTGGGGATTCAAAGAAGGTTTCACTGCACACCGCGAAGAATTCGGCAGGGTTAGTTAGCGCGTATTCATCAAGCGGTAGGTGTTTGTTGTGTTGCCAGTCATTTTCAAGACGTTGAAATGTTGCGGTAAAAATATCGTGCCACTCACCCGGTTTCATATCAGGATGCATAGGCGGCGCGCCATTCGCGCCATCACGAAGCATGTCTAATTTATGGGCGAATTCGTGAATGACAACGTTGCTTGCTTTGCCATGACGAGCGTGAGCGCCTGTTGCTAATATCGATTCCCACGATAAAATCAATGGTCCGCGTTGCCACGCTTCGCCGCTTAAACCACGGCCTTCGGCATGGACGACGCCATCTTCACTTTGATAAGGGTGATTGGCAATAAAATCCCCTTCGTACAAAATAATGGTTTGGCAGTGGTCATACCAATCCAAGCCAAGATGTAAAATAGGGACACAGGCCATAGTGGCGAGCTTAAGGCACATTGCGTCAGTAAATTCAAATTCACCGCCCGGTGCAATACCTTTGCGAGCTAAGAAGTGAAAGCTCATTTCGCGTAAATTGTCGCGCTCACTACCTTGATAACGTTCCATCGCTGCCCAATCCGCAATCGCAGACTCCCATTGTTCTACCGTGAAGTCCATGGCCTTGATTCGTCGGTTTTCTAGCCAGTTATCAAGTGATTTAAACATAATTATATCTCGATTAAATAGGTCGGTTTCTTATATTATGCGCTGCGATTTGAAACCTGTAATAATATCCATTATGACATGCGATAAGTCGAGAATACGGGTGAATAATAAGAAGTAATGAGGGATTTCTTTCAATACAATCTCTCCTTAATGTTTGTGCATTCCTCCAACTTTCTTGCCTTAATCTCGTTTGTGATTGGCTATATGATAGATAATCAAATCATGACGTCATTCTTAAGTTGTAAATTCAGCTAAGACTAATCGGACCAAGAGAGAGTTTTTTTGAAGTCATTCCTTATTTCTGTATCACATTTTCGTTCACAGTCGTTTTTGCTGTTTAAAGGGTCTGTGTTGATATCATTATTGATTAACGCAATAAGTTATGGTCATGCGTCAGAAGCGGTCGTTGCCTCTGAGGGTGTTCAGCAAGATCAAGAGTTAGTGTCTGAAGAGTCTCAATCAGGCCAACAAAATTCTGCATTAAAAGGGTACGCATTTTCTCCTCAGACGGTGATTGATCTAGCAAAAAAACTGGCGCAGTCACCAATGCAAGCCGTGGAAAAAGCACCAAAAGCCTTGATCGATATGGATTATTCCATGTATAGGAAGATCAATTTTCAGCAGAATCAAGCGGTTTGGGGTAATACGCCGACAAAATTCTCCGTGCAATTGTTTGCGCCTGGTTTTTTGTTTAAAGATTTAGTCACCATTGATGTGGTCGAAAATGGTCGTGCGTTTCCACTCAATGTGTCTGCAGACTCCTTTACAACGCCGAATCAAGAAATCAGTGATTTAATCTCGAAGGTGGGTAAGTACGCTGGATTACGTCTTCATTATCCGATTAATAAATCAGACCATAATGATGAGTTTGTTGTTTTTCAAGGCGCGAGTTACTTCCGAGCGGTGTCGAAGGGCCAGTCGTATGGTTTGTCAGCTCGTGGTCTTGCGGTGAATGTGGCACAGCCAAAAGGCGAGGAGTTCCCCATGTTCAAACAATTTTGGATTGAACGCCCTTCTTCTAGTCAAGACGCCATTGTTGTTCATGCATTATTAGACAGTAAAAGTGTGGCCGGCGCGTATCGATTTGGTATTTACCCAGGCAAGCCCACTCGTATTGACGTTAAGGCGACATTGTTTCCAAGAGTTGATTTGAAGCACGTTGGTATCGCGCCACTAACCTCTATGTTTATGCATAACAGCTCGCTGGATGCCTCCGACTTCCCAGATTATCGCCCCGCGGTTCATGACTCTGATGGACTACAGATTCTCACTGGCAAAGATGAAATGATTTGGCGTCCTTTGAATAACCCAAACACCTTACAAGTGAGTGCGTTTAGCGATGATTATCCAAAAGGCTTTGGTTTGATTCAGCGTCATCGCAACTTTGAAGACTATCAAGATTTAGAAGCCAATTATCATACTCGCCCTTCCGCTTGGATTAAGCCTTTGAATGATTGGGGGCAGGGCCATGTTGAACTGGTAGAAATCCCTTCAGATTCAGAGACAAACGACAACATTGTGGCTTTCTGGCAACCAAAAGAAGGCTTTAAAAAAGACCAGTCTTACACCTATCAATATTTAATGACCTGGTCGAATAACACACCAGTTTCGATGGATTTACCACGTATTGTGCGCAGTGCTAAAGGGGTGAAGTTGTTTACCGATAGCCCTGAAGTGGTGATTGATTTCAATAAAATGCCGGACGTTAATGTCGAAGATCTGACCGTTGATGCAAGTATCAGTCAAGGTAAAATACTCGAAGCCTTGATTGTGAAAAACCCACACAATAATGGCGTACGTGTTTATGTCACTTTTGATCCACAAGACGCTGATTTAGCCGAACTGAGAGTTCAGCTTAAACAAGGTGAGGTGGCAGTCGCACCGACTTGGCTGTATCGCTGGATGAAGGAGTAAATAATGTTGAATAAGGACGTTGATGCAACGCGTGCGTTACCCACTATGTCGCCGTTGGACATGCCTAGGCATAAGGTCAGTGAAGCGTCTCATGCACGCAAAGCCAAATTTTCATCACATGATATCGTCACGTTTTTGGCGCGATTATTTGTTTTGATATGTACGATTGGCTTGTCTTGGTACGGTGCCACTGAAATGTACAGCGTACTGAATACGAATGCGATTGCAGGGTTACAGTGGTTGTTCTTGGTTCTTTTTTGCATCAACTTTACATGGATTTCTTTCGCCTTTTCACAAGCCACGCTTGGTTTGCTTTACCAGTTATGGCCTTTTTCGAGTCGCCGTAAAGAGAAAGATGTAGATGGCGTGACAGCAATTTTATTGCCTGTTTATAACGAAGACCCATCACGGATCCGAGCCAATATTCAAGCCATGCACGAAGACATTGTGAAGCAAGCATCAGGCAAGTTTGCTTTTTTTATTCTTAGCGACACTAACAAAGCCGATGCTTGGATTGCCGAAGAGCAAGCCTTTCATTCACTGTTAAATGACGATTCAGCTGCCTGTCCAATTTTTTACCGTCGTCGTTATGACAATGCAGAGCGCAAAGCGGGCAATATTGCCGAATGGGTAACGCACTTCGGCAATGATTACGAGTGCATGATTGTGCTGGATGCCGACAGTCTAATGGGCGCAGAGTGTCTGATTTCACTGACTCGCCGCATGAGTGCGGATGCCAGCCTTGGTTTGATTCAAACCTTACCGACTATTATTCGCGCCGATACTTTGTACAGTCGTATTCAGCAATTTGCGAATCATTGTTTTGGTCCTATTTATGCGTCTGGATTGGCTGCGTGGCACGGTGGTTCATCGAATTTTTGGGGGCACAACGCCATCATCCGAACCAAGGCATTTGCAGACGCCTGTGGTTTACCTGTATTGGCGGGCAAAGCGCCTTTTGGTGGTCATGTCATGAGTCATGACTTTATGGAAGCGGCGTTGTTACGTCGAGCCGGTTGGGGAGTGCGTTTTGATACCGATTTAACGGCGTCTTACGAAGAAGCGCCGCCGTCGCTGGTGGATGTGATTGTACGAGACCGTCGCTGGTGTCAGGGCAACTTACAGCACAAGGCCTTTGTGTTTGCGAAAGGCTTTCATTTTGCCACGCGCTTGCATCTTTTATCCGGCATCATGTCTTATCTGAGTGCGGTTTTTTGGCTGATGTTAATCGTCGTCGGTTTCGCGCTCGCCATACAGGCGTATTTTGTGCGTCCTGAGTATTTTTCTAATCCGTCTTTGTTTCCAACATGGCCTGTGTTTGATTTTGAAAAAGCGCGGTCTTTGTTTATCTTGTCGATGGGGTTGGTGTTAGCGCCTAAAGTGTATGGTTGGTTGGCGGCGATGCTGAATATTCGACGTTGTTTGCAATTTGGCGGCCCAATTTTATTGACCTTGAGTATTCTGGTAGAAACACTTTTATCGGCTTTGTACGCACCCATTTTGATGCTTTCTCAGTTTCAAGTGGTTTATGGTGTGTTTAAAGGCAAAGACAGTGGCTGGAAACCTCAGTCTCGTGACGATGGGGCTACATCATGGGGTGTCGCTGCACGTGCGCACTTTAGCCATACGGTATTTGGTATTGTTCTGGCTGGTGGCGCGCTTTTCTTAAGTCCTCAGCTGTTTTATTGGTCTTTACCGATCAGCTTTGGCTTAGTGCTGTCGATTCCATTGTCTTGGTTAAGTGGTGGCAGAAAGCGTGGCAACGTGATTCGCTATTTTGGTCTGCTGCGCGCACCTGAAGAAAAGCGCCCTCATCCTATTGTGGTGCTACAACATCGTTATAGTACCGATCTTACTCAACCTCGTTTTGAAGCGGCGTTGCCATCGTTAACGCGTTTGATGTCTGATGCCTCATTGTTTTATTGGCACCTTGCGCAAACGCCAGAGGATGAGTCGAATAAAGAGTTTTGCCGCGCTTGGATTTGTGCAGAATGGCAAATTATGAACAGTGATAGCATTAACAGTTTACTTGCTCATCTAAGTGAAGAAGAGTGCATTGCGATTTTGCAACATCGGACACTAATGCATGCGATGCAAAAGTATTTACCTGAAAACAAATGCGTCATTAAAGACTCAGAAAAGCCGGTATTTGCATAGCAAGCAACGCAATGAGAGCCGTAATTTATGCCTCTTATTGCGTTGTTTTTTAATATTAAGAAAAATCGCTGAGAGGGAATTCACCTAAAGGGAATTCCCTCGTTATTTTAGGTTGCCTCATTGAAAACATCGTATTGACGGAGCGAACCCCTTTCGCTTGCAGCAGTTGTTTGCTCAATAATTCATCATAGCTATCAAGGTCTCTGGTTATGATCTTTAGTAAATAGTCACAATCCCCACTGACGGAATGGCATTCTTGTATCTCAGGACATCCTTGCACAATAGAAAGGAAAGGCGTCAGTGTTTCCGGGTGGTGGTTATCCATTGACACTTGTGCAAAGGCAATGACATTTAAGTTCACTTTTTTTGCGTTCAGCTCAGCCGTGTAGCCTCTTATATAGTCTTCGTCCTCTAGACGTTTTAAACGTCGCCAACAAGGCGCGGTTGAAAGGCCGATCTTCTCAGCTAAGTCTCGATTACTCAGACGACCGTCTTTTTGCAGCGCTGAAAGAATACTGATGTCAAATTTATCAAGCATGAAAGTGTTTCCATTTTTTGTTATTTGAAGAAACTATATTGCTTAGTTTGTCAAAGAGTCGGCAATTAAGAAAGATAATTTCGGCCAATCCTAGATAATATTAATAACATCATACTTATAAAAATAAAGCTGAAAAGCAGCTATAAATGGTGTATTTCTATGAATCAATTGCTAGAAGAAACGAATCACGTCACGAATTTCATAAGCCAAAAGCTTGAATTTGACTGGCTTAATGTCAGCCAATTGATGCTTCTATCGCGCGCGTTGGATGAAATAGAAGAAAAAGAACTGGTGCCTGAAAAATTAGTTTTTAACCAGTTTTCTGCTCGAGGGCATGATTTTGCCCAGATACTACTCGGCTCTTTGTTGACTCATCCTCACGATGCAGCAAGTGGCTATTATCGATCCAGGCCCTTTGTTATGAGCCTTGGCATTAGCTTGGATGACGTGGTTGCTTCGCCCATGGCCAAGGAAGGAGGGTACAGCGACGGTCGAGACATCGGCGTAGTATGCAACTATCCTAATATTGAAAGAAAAGGCGCTATGCTGTTTCCTATGTGTGGCGGTGTCGGGGCACAGTACTCACCCATATCAGGTTGGGCACAATCGATTCTTTATCATAAAAACCAATTAAAAGACCTTAACTACTCAGGCGCGATAGCCGTTTCTATGGGTGGTGATTCGTCCATGTCTACGAATGGTTTTTGGGCCGCTTTGAACATCTCGACGACCAATAATTTACCGCATTTGTTTTACATTGAAGATAACGGTTATGGCATTTCAGTTCCTCAGGAAGTGCAGACTCCTGGTGGTGACCAAGTTGCTAATCTCAAAGCGTATAAGAATCTAAAAATTATTGATGGGGACGGAACCGACCCTCAATTGACTCCAGAGTTAATAAAAGAGGCGGTGGACTATGTGCGGTCTGGGCAGGGTACTTGTTTGCTAAGACTAAAAGTCCCTCGTTTATGTGGTCACACCTTTCAAGATACTCAAACGTATAAAGCGGCTGACTTTATTGCAGATGAACAATCAAGAGACCCGCTTCCTAAGCTAAAAAACTATCTAGTAAAAAATGGCTTAATGAGCTTGGATGAATGGCAAACTTTAGAAGACGAGTGTGACCAAAATATTCGAAATGCGGTCGATAAAGCAAAGCAACGCAAGCAACCAGATCCAGAAAACCTGACACGTTTTGTCTACGCTGAAAAGAACCATGTTCAACTTAGAGGCGGTTTGGCAGCGAGTGGCCATGTATTTCCAGCTCAGAATGATCAGTCTAAACCTGAGGGTTCACGACTCAATATGCTGACAGCGATCCGTAAGACACTCGAGTATGAGTTGGAAACAAACCCTAAAGTCATTGTATTTGGCGAAGACGTTGGGCCAAAAGGCGGTGTTCATGGTGCAACGCTTGGGTTAAATGAAAAATTTGGTAGCAACAGGGTATTTGATACCAGTTTATCTGAGGAAGGTATTATCGGTCGTTCTGTGGGCATGGCACTGAGTGGGTTGATGCCGGTGCCAGAAATACAGTTTCGCAAGTACGCCGAGCCGGCTGCAGAGCAGCTTTCAGATACCGGTATTATGCGCTGGCGAACCAATAACCAATTTGCTGCGCCTATGGTTGTTAGAATTCCTGGAGGATTTGCTCGCAGAGGCGACCCATGGCACTCCATGAGTGATGAAGTAGAGTGGGCGCATAAAGTCGGCTGGCAACTTGCTATGCCTTCCAATGCAGAAGATGCCGTTGGCTTACTTCGTTACGCACTTCGTGATAATAATCCAACCATCTTTTTTGAGCATCGATTTTTATTGGATAATAGTTGGTCCCGTAGGCCTTACCCTGGTGATGATTATGTCATTCCATTCGGCAAAGCTAAGACGATTCTGACTGGGACGGCATTAACCGTTGTTTGTTGGGGCGCGATGGTAGAGCGTTGTGAAAATGCAGCTAAAAAGCTTGATATGGGTATCGAGGTGATTGATCTTAGGACGATTCAGCCATGGGACAAAGAAGCGATACTTGCCTCTGTGGAGAAAACCGGACGTTGCCTGATTGTTCATGAAGATAATAAAACCGCTGGGTTTGGGGCTGAAATAGCTGCCACGTTGGCTGATGAGCTGTTCTTTAGTCTTGACGCGCCGATCCAACGATTGACGATGCCCGATATTCCTAACCCTCATAACCTTTTGTTGTTAGAAAAAGCCGTACCGAATGAGCAAAGCATTGCTCTTGCCATGACAAAACTGATCGAAGTGTGAGGGGGAAAACGATGAACGAATCAATGACTATTACGCTTCCGGTTGGAGCATTAGAAGGAACGGCAGCGGTACTGTCTATTTGGCTGGTAGGAGAGGGCGATAAAGTTCGAAAAGGCGACCCAATATTAGAGCTGGAAACCGACAAAGTATCGATGGAAGTATGTGCTGAAAATGATGGTTCGATTGAGAAAATCTTGGCTGCATCGGGTGATAATGTTGATGAAAGGACTATTCTTGGTTACTTGAATTGTGCCGCACAACCGATCTTAGAGAAATCTCCCCCACTCGCTTTTAACAGCTCTTCGCAAAATGAATCAGTGGCGAATATTAGCAAATGTGATGTCACTAACGATGGTTCAAAATGCCATTTAATCGGACCCGCAGTTAGAAAGTTACTCAGAAAATATGATCTAAATGTGACCTCAATCAAGGGGACGGGGAAAGGCGGACGCGTCACTCGAGACGATATTCTCGCTCATATTAATACAGGTGCTGATAAGGAAAAAAATAGTTCAGATGCTTCTAGTACATTAAAAAACACGAAAGGGTTAAAAAGTAATATTGTTCCCCATACCGCCATGCGTAAAAAGATCGCAAACCATATGGTGGACAGCTTACTTCACACATCTCCTCACGTTACTAGCGTCTTTGAAATGGACATGGGTCGCATCATCGAACACAGAAAAATGTGCAAGATGGGGTTTGAGGAAGCGGGGGTGAAATTGACTTTTACCGCTTACTTCTTGGCTGCTAGCGCTAAGGCAATGCAAAAAGTCCCAGTCATTAACTCTCGTTTTTATGACGATTACTTAGAAGTGTTTGAGGACATTAACATCGGTGTCGGCACAGCCTTAGGTGATGATGGGTTAATTGTACCTGTTGTTAAACAGGTTCAAGAGAAAAGCTTGTTTGAAATTGCCACCGCTCTTCAACAACAAACAGATAAAGCCAGACAGGGCAAGTTGGCCGCTGCCGACATGAGAGACGGTACTTTTACCATTTCAAATCATGGTGTTAGTGGCAGTCTTTTTGCTACGCCTATTATAATTAATCAGCCTCAGGTTGCGATTTTAGGTATAGGTAAACTTGAAAAAAGAGTCGTAGTGGAAGACGTGAATGGTGAAGACACAATGGTCATTCGACCAAAATG
>CAXBGJ010000095.1:0-11915 GCA_963975045.1 uncultured Marinomonas sp.
GTGATAATATTGACCACAGCAAAGAACGAATTAACACCGTAGCTTGCAGCGTTTGGCCCTCGGTTAATCTCTACACGAGCCACGTCTTCAATACTTAGCGGTAAGGTTGCCCATTCCACCCTTGCAACACCAACACTGTAAACCGAGCGACCATTAACCAGAACTTGAATTCGTCGATATTTATCCAGCTGCGTGCCATGATAAGAAGCGACTTTTTGACTAGAAGAATGAAATGGAGCTACCGAAAAACCTGGTACAAACTGTAGAAGATCTTCAACGTATTGCATGTTGATGCGGCGAATGAATTCACCATCTAACACAGATAAAGAAGAAGAAACATCAACTCTTGGCTGAGCCATTTTAGAGGGCGTTATCACCACAGGAATGCTGCCAAGGAAGCCATCGTACGAATCTAAATCCGAAACACCTCCCATTGAGAAAGACAAGTCATCCACTTCTGCCCGAGCATTAACACCAAAACACAGATAAAAAACAACACATAACCAACGCACTATCATGGCTATTTCAACCTATAATCATTTGCAAGATAGGTTCCTAATATGCGTACTTCTTCAGAAAAAAATTGCAGCTCTTCAAGAGCCGCCTGCATCGCGGAAGATTGAAAATGCGCCTCAACATCCACGTAAAACTGGGTCGCCGTAAAATTACCGTTCACCATATAGCTTTCTAGTTTCAGCATATTAATGCCTTGAGTGGCAAAACCACCCATTGCCTTATACAGCGCAGCCGGAATATTTCGAACGCGAAACATGAAAGAAGTAATGTAAATACGATCGTCCTCATAAACGGGCATTTTTTGCTGGCGAGCAAAGACCAAAAAGCGCGTGGTATTACCCACCGAATCATTAAAATAGGTTTTCAGAACATTTAAACCATAAAGTTCAGCCGCCAACTCAGAGGAAATAACCGCCAAACCAGGCTCTTCAAACTCCGCGATGTGTTTAGCCGCTCCAGCGGTATCGTACATCGCCTGACTTTTCGCTCCTAACGCTTTGATATTGGTATCGCATTGCGCCAAAGCTTGAGGGTGGCTACCCACTCGTGTAATTTGATCCAACGTCATCGAATGACGAGCAATCAGACAATGATTAACCGGTTCGAAATGCTCCTTCACCACATAAAGTTGAGTGCGTTTTAATTCTCGGTAAATTTCTTCAACTCGCCCAGCAGTGGAGTTTTCAACAGGGATCATGGCGTAATAGGCCTCCCCTTGTTCCACCATTTTCAAGGCGTCGACAAAGGTTGCACAGTGAACGCTCGTCCAATCAGGAAAGGTGTGTTTACAAGCAAGATGCGAATACGCTCCAGGCTCGCCTTGGTAAGCAACGACCTGCATTGAATCAAGAGTAAGGTTTTGTTCTGGCATAATAAAATGGGTTCTGTGATATATTTCTTTTACAGTAACAAATAGCGTTTATTACATACACAAAAATGACAATAATCTTATGGTAAAAAAAACATTCATTTTCCTAGTAAAAGGCTACCAATTTTTAATCAGCCCTCTCTTGGGGAATAACTGCCGTTTCTACCCCAGCTGCTCACAATATATGATTCAAGCCATTGAGCGGTTTGGGATTATAAAAGGTGTTTATCTTGGGGGAAAAAGATTGTCTAAATGTCATCCATGGCATGAGGGCGGCATGGATCCGATTCCTCCATGCCATTGTGAAAAAGATAACGCTAAAAAAGAAAGTTAATTTGTTATGGTCATCATTTGTAACTTCAAATCACTGGCAATTAATACCGCTTGAGTCCTATTATTAATCTCCAGTTTCCGAAAAATCGCAGTGATGTGTGCTTTAACGGTGGCTTCAGATATTGATAATTCATAAGCAATCTGCTTATTTAATAAACCTTCATGCAAATAACAAAGCACCTTGTATTGCTGAGGCGTCAGCTCTGCGACTCTATTTTGCATCGATAAATCAGGTTTAGGTTGATTCGCCACTTTTATTTTAAGGTCTTCTGGAAGCCAAATGTCGCCGGCTAAGATAGCATGAATAGCCTGTACGTAAGTCGATGGTTCACTGGTTTTGGGAATAAAGCCCAACGCACCTGCGTCAATAACTTTCGCCACCATGACACTGTCTTCACTGCCTGAGATCACCGCGACAGGGACCTCTGGGAAATCCTTACGAATCCGAATCAACCCATACAATTCGCCACTGCCCGGCATATTTAAATCCAGCAATAGCAAATCAAGGTCATTGATACTGTCTAAGCACTGCAACGTCGAATCCAAATCATGAGATTCGACGATAACGATGCCCTGCATTTCTGCCCGTAATGCGCCGCTAAGCGCACTACGAAACAGAGGATGGTCATCTGCGATAACAAGTGTAATCACTGTCTATCCTTTTAAAATGTGTAAACACTTACACATTTAAACGGTTTTCGATTAAATCATCAACCACACTTGGATCAGCTAATGTACTTGTATCGCCAAGTTGATCATGTTCATTGGCGGCAATTTTTCTTAGAATACGACGCATGATCTTACCAGAGCGCGTTTTCGGTAACCCTTTACTTGCCCACTGAATCAAATCTGGCGTAGCAATTGGGCCAATTTCCTGACGAACAAATTGTTTCAACGATTTCGTCAGTTCTTCATCTGGCGTTACACCAGCAATCGCACTGACATAAACGTAAATACCCTGCCCTTTGATATCATGAGGGTAACCAACGATCGCCGCTTCTGCGACAGAAGGGTGAGCCACTAAGGCACTTTCAATTTCCGCTGTACCTAAACGGTGACCGGATACATTGAGCACATCGTCCATGCGACCTGTGATCCAATAATGGCCATCAGCGTCTCTTGATGCTCCATCTCCAGTAAAATACATGCCATCAAAGGTACTAAAATAGGTTTGTTCAAAACGCTCATGATCACCGTATACAGTACGAGCTTGCCCAGGCCAAGAATCGGTAATCACCAAACCGCCATCAACCTGCACTCCTTGTTCATCCTGTAACACGCCTTGTGCATCCACCAGCGCAGGTTGCACACCAAACAAAGGACCAGTACAAGAACCCGGTTTGATATCACCTTGCACAATTCGTGGCGTCATCATCATGCCACCGGTTTCTGTTTGCCACCAAGTATCCACAACTGGACAAGATGCGTTTCCGATTTCAGTATAATACCAAGACCACGCTTCTGGATTAATTGGCTCGCCGACACTGCCCAGTATGCGTAAAGAATTACGCTTACTTGAACGCGTCGCTTCATCCCCTTTCGCCATCAACGCTCGAATCGCGGTTGGCGCGGTATACAGAATGGTCACGCCAAACTTATCCACCACTCGACCAATTCGACCTGAATCTGGATAGGTCGGTACACCTTCAAACAAAATACTTGTCGCGCCATTCGCTAAAGGACCATACACCATGTAACTGTGACCGGTAATCCAACCAACATCGGCCGCGCACCAGAACACATCATCTGGTTTCAAATCAAACACTAATTCATGAGTCATGGCCGCATACACCAAATAGCCACCAGTAGTATGAACCACGCCTTTTGGTTTACCTGTTGACCCAGAGGTATAAAGAATAAAAAGAGGGTCTTCCGCGTTCATAGGTTCCGCTAAGCACTCTGTGCTTTCGTTTTTAACGGCCGTCGCCCAATCCAAATCACGACCATCAAACCAAGGCACGTCTTTTTGGGTATAACGATACACAATGACCGTTTCAACAGATGGACACGCGTTGTTTTCTAATGCCATATCGACATTGTGCTTAAGCGGAATAGTATTACCAGCTCGACGCCCTTCATCCGCGGTAATAACCAACTTAACACCACAGTTAGTCAGCCGATCGGCAATAGCATGAGCAGAAAAGCCACCAAAAATAACAGAATGAATCGCGCCAATTCGGGCACAGGCCAGCATGGCGTAAACGGCTTGAGGTATCATAGGCATGTAAATGGCGACTCTATCGCCTTTTTTAACACCCTGACGTTTTAAAAGGTTGGCTAAACGACCGACTTCATCGTGTAGCATTTGATAAGTAATCGCGACTTTATCGTCGCTCTCTGTATCACCTTCACAATAATATGCGACCTTGTCGGCAGAGGTTGCTAAATGGCGATCAATGCAATTATAAGCCACATTAAGCTCACCATCTTCAAACCATTTAATGCTGACATCACCACGTTGAAAAGACGTATTTTTCACTTTGGTATAAGGTTTAAACCAATCTAATCGTTTGCCTTCTTTCCCCCAAAACGCGTCTGGATTTTCAATCGATTCTTGATAGCGTTTTTCAAATTCTGCTTGACTCACATTGGCATTTTTTGCCGCCTCATTTGAGGTTGCGCTATATAATGATTTCATAACCCGCTCCATTGTTAAATTTGTTATTCGGATGCTGAACTACTATAACCTGCCAGACAGACCAATCTATTCCACTTTAGTCTTATGAAAAAAATACACTTACAACAGTCGTCCAGCCTTCACAAAAAATGGTAAGTGTATTTCTTGTTTCTTATTGGGCTCTGACCACACTTCTCGAAGGATCGGTGAGGCGTCCAATAAAAAATCGTCGCCCTTGTCTTGAATACGCAGTTGGGACGCTGACCAGCTTCGAATAAACTCTAACGTTTGTGTAACAGACCAGTGACAATTTAACTCAAACGCCGGCACATCCATCAGCTCAAACGGAAATTCAATATCGTTATATTGATTCCACAACAATCGGCTCTGGGGCGGCCAATAAGGCGCAAGTAGTCGTAATACAGACTCCGTAATCGCTTTATCTTCCGCTTCTCCTACTTGTAGCCAGTTGTAGCCCCAGCATACAAAAACACCGCCCGGTTTCAATACTCGACGAAGCTCTGCCCAAAATGCCTTTAAGTCAAACCAATGTAACGCATGAGCCACACAGACCACATCAAAATAATGATCAGGATAAACCGTTTTTTCAGCGGGGCACACTTGATAATTGACCTTGCGATGAGGTGTAGCAGCCGTCACCTGAGACTCACTAATATCCGACGCTTCTACTTGTTCAAAATAGGCAGCAAGGTCAACTGAAGCTTGACCGGTACCACAGGCGCAATCCCACACGACACCGGGGGAATTAACTTGCTGAGATAACCAATAATAAAGCTCTGCCGGATACATCGGCCGAGTTCTAGAATAGTTTGTAGAAGATTGTCCATCAAAAGTACGCATAGAAGCCTCTGAACTAAATGACATTAATACCTGAACAACGCCATTAAGGCTTCAAGCAATTCCAATGCTGCCAACTCACTAAAATGAATTAATGAGATAACACTCCATGTTGATCAAGCACTCGTCGTGCTTCATCTACCCCTTTCACTCTAAATGCCTTTATTCCTAGCGCATTAGCCGTGTCGATATTCACTTGATTGTCATCGATAAATAAAATGCTTTGTGGCGCTACTTGTAAACTATGAATCACATGTTGGTAAATAGCGTCATCGGGCTTAACAAAACCCACCATATGAGAAGCATAATAACTGTGAAATTTACCCGCAAGTCCCATTTCGTCCATCAGTCTTGGCCAATGGGCAGCATTTGTATTGGATAAAATGGCACGATGATATTCCGGTTTAACCGCATCAACTAAGTCCAGAGCCCCAGAAAACAAACCTTTTGGCCATGCCTTAAAGGACGCTTTAAATGCTTCTTTATCCGCGCTGCTACCAACCTCTTTAAGCAGTTTTTCAGCAAAGCTGTCAAACGTGATTTTTCCTGAATCAAATGCAGCAACTGTTGGTGACTGCAGCCACTTCAACCACACTTCTGCCTCTTCACCTTGCGTATTCAACATAGCATGCATTTCAGAGATATCGCCTAAATCGACCAAGACATTCCCTAAATCAAACAATACAACACGAATATTACGATCTTGTTCCATTATTTTACTCACTTTATTCCGTCGGCCATTTGTTGCTCATGTAAAAAGCACTATTGTGCAAAATCCTTTGTTAGGTACTGTATTTGCTTACTTACATCGTAAGCTATTTCTTGCTCATACAGAAAGGTCAACCATAAGCAATAAACCGCCCATATGTGTACAAAAAAAGAAAGGAAATTTATAGCACGCAATAAAACCCATATATATCAATAAGATGTATTTTTGGCACGATAATCGCTATAGGCTATAGCACTAACCCCACTAACGGAGAAAAATAATATGAAATTGGGATTTGTTACTAAAACTATTCTTTCAAGTGCTACCGCTGCGGCTATAGCAATCTCTGCAACCGGCGCATCAGCTGCCGATGATCGCAACTATATCTTGGCGACGGCATCAACAGGTGGCACTTATTACCCTGTAGGCGTTGCCATCGCAACCTTGAGTAAAGTAAAGCTGGAGCCTAAATTTGGTCTGTCAGTCTCTGCAATTAGTTCGGCCGGTTCTGGTGAGAACATCAAACTTCTACGAGAAGATCAAGCACAATTCGCTATTTTACAAGGCCTTTACGGTGCATGGGCTTGGGACGGAGAAGGTCCATTTCAAAGTTCTGGCAAACAAACAGAATTGCGCTCTGTTTCTATGCTTTGGCAAAACGTAGAACATTTCGTTCTTAAATCCGATCTAGCAAAAACAGGAACGGTAGCCGATTTAAAAGACTTAGAAGGCACCAATAATAAGTTTTCTATTGGTACTAAGAACTCAGGAACTGAAGGGTCAGGTCGCCAGCAACTTAAAGGCCTAAAGATTGATCCAGATAAATTCGCTCTTGCTTATATGGGCTACGGTGCCAGCGCAGATGCTATGCAAAATGGCAACATTGAAGGGATGAATACACCAGCAGGTGTTCCAGTCAGTGCGGTTACTCGCCTTTATGCGTCTATGGGCGACAAAGTCAAAGTATTGGATTTCACTGATGAACAAATCAAAGAAGCCAACGGTAATTACGATTTGTGGACTCGATATGTCATTCCAGCCAATACATACCCAGGTCAAACAAAAGACATCAACACAGTCGCTCAACCTAACTTCTTAGCAACCAATGCTAATTTACTGGAAGAAGATGTGTACCAACTGACCAAATCACTTTATGAAAACTTGTCTTACTTAAGTGCCATTCATAAGGCGACGTCAGTAATGTCTATTGAAAAAGCCATTGCAGGTCTTCCTGTGCCACTGCATCCAGGTGCGGCACGCTACTACCGTGAACGCGGCATTAGCATCCCTGCTCGCCTAATCGCACAGTAATTTTTTTATACTCGTTATAGCGCCGTACTTTCGTACGGCGCACCTTGCTCAACTCGTTTTTTGTACACATAAAGGTAGCTTGTCCATGACTGCTTCATCGCCATCCGCCGCACCTCAAGAAATTGATCTTGAAGAGTTCGAAACAAAACACCGTTCTGGACCTTGGGTAAACCGTTTTGTATTTACCCTTTCGATTTTCTTAGCGGTTGCTCATATTTACATCAACACCATAGCAACTTTACCAGAGCTATGGGTTTCCGCCTTCCATTTTGCTGGTTTTGGTACCTTATGTGCATTACTTATTCCTGCTAATCCTAAATGGCGAGACAGTAAAATAGCCATGCTATGCGATAGCGCCATTGTGTTCGCCTTAATAGGCATGGTGCTTTACATTATTTTCTTTGAAGACGCGCTCTATGCCAGAGGTGTAACCTTCAATAATGCCGATTGGCTTGTGTCCAGTGTAACCGTCCTTTTGTCACTTGAGTTGATTCGCCGAACAAGCGGTTGGTTTATCCCTTTACTTATCATCATCGCATTAACCTACGTGGTGCTATGGGGAAGTTGGCTGGGCGGCATGTTTGCCTTTCCTGGTCTCAGTCTTGAAACCTTGTTGTATCGTAGCTTTTTTAGTACCGACGGTATGTTTGGTTCTATCTCCCGAATTTCATGGAGCTTTGTCTTCATGTTTATTTTATTTGGCGCATTTTTAGTGAAATCAGGGGCTGGTGATTTTATTATCGACCTGTCTCGCTCTCTTGCTAGCAAGATGATTGGCGGGCCTGGTTTTGTCGCTGTACTGGGTTCTGGTTTAATGGGTTCTGTCTCTGGCTCCTCCGTTGCCAACACAGTATCCACTGGCGTCATTACCATTCCTTTAATGCGAAAAGCCGGATTCCCTGCTCGATTCGCTGCCGGTGTAGAAGCCGCGGCCTCTACTGGTGGGCAATTAATGCCTCCTGTGATGGGCGCAGGCGCTTTCATTATGGCCTCTTATACACAAGTATCGTACGTCACTATTATCAGTGTCGCCGCCATTCCTGCGTTGCTTTACTTCCTCTCTGTTGGTTTTTTTGTTCGCGTAGAAGCCAAACGCAGTAAGGTTATTGCCACAGAAAGTGATGATGCGGTTAATATCTCACAAGTATTTAAAAGTGGCTGGCACCATATTGTCCCACTGGCGGTTTTAGTTACCTTGCTGGTTCAAGGGTTTACACCAACGTACGCCGCTGGGATCAGTATTCTGGCGGTTATCGCGGCCTCGTTTTTATCAAGCAAGCACAGAATGGGTCCGGCGGCTATACTCGATGCCATGGCGCAAGGCGCTAAAAACATGTCAACTACGGCCGTGTTACTCGTCGGTATTGGTTTGGTCGTCAACGTTATAAGTACAACGGGCGTTGGTAACACCTTTTCTCTCTTGATCACCAATTGGGCTGGCGGCAGTCTTTTCTTCACTATTATCCTCGTCGCGATTGCGTCTTTGATTTTAGGAATGGGTTTGCCCGTCACCGCGTCTTACATCGTGTTGGGAACGCTATCTGCTCCTGCACTTTTCAACTTGATCGCGGAGAGTCAACTGCTGGACATGATGGCTTCTGGTAGCTTGCCCGATGCCGCTAACGCCATCTTCATGTTGGTTGACCCTTCTGCTATTGCTTCTCTAGCGCAAGGAATGCCAATGGAACAAGCTGAGGCTTTGTTAGCGCAGGTTCCAGCGGACTTTAAAAGCATGTTAATGGATCAGGCACTAGGCGCACAAAGCGTGGCTATGATCCTAGTAACGGCTCACATGATCATCTTTTGGCTATCTCAAGACAGTAACGTGACACCACCCGTCTGTTTAACTGCCTTTGCTGCTGCTGCCATCGCAAAAACACCTCCTATGTTAACGGGGCTGACAGCATGGAAACTGGCAAAAGGGCTTTATATCATTCCGCTTATGATGGCCTACACGCCGTTAATTGGTGGTGATACTGAAACCTTATTACACCTAACTTTCTTTGGCATCTTTGGGATGTACGCGCTGGTTGCCGCTATGGAAGGTTACTTAGAAGATAAATTGTCTATCCTTTCACGACTCATCGCCTTGATTGCAGCCGCTATGATGCTGTGGCCAAACCTAGATATTTGGATTCAGTGCATAGGCCTCGCTGCTTTCTTAGTACTCTTCGTTATCGGTAACAAGTCTTATAAAAAGAACATGTAAGTAAGCGTTCTTTATTTTGGACATAAAAAAAGGGCACCTCTTCAAAAGAAGAGGTGCCCTTTTTATTGTTAGCGCTTAAAAACCAATGACTACCGTTACTCTAACGTTTGTTCTACTTCAGACAACTCTACTTCGGACGACTCTACTTGAGCATCCTTTGCGGACTCATCATCTGATGTCTGCTCACTCGCCATCATACTTACCCAGTGTGCAACATTAGTATTGTATTCTGCTCGCTTACTCTTCGGGATAGACTGGGTCGTTGGTATGTCGGTAGTCATAGGGTTAACAGGGCGACCTCTTACGTGCAGTTCATAATGCAAATGCGCTCCGGTGGTTCGCCCAGTGTTACCTGATAACGCAATCACTTGACCACGCTTAACTTGCTGTCCTTTCTTCACTAATATTTTACTCAAATGAAGAAATCGCGAACTATAAGGGCCAGTATAATCAACCACAACGTATTTGCCCGCGTATTTATGTGACGCCACACGAGTCACCACACCATCACCCGTTGCCAACACTTCTGTCCCTGAAGGCGTCGCCAAATCAACCCCGTTATGCGGCGCAGGATGACCCGTAATCGGATGCAGACGATTGGCATTAAATGACGAGCTGATTCGATATTGCTTACGAGTCGGCCAACGTAATAAGGAAGGCGTTAAACTGTTGCCATCCAGATCATAAAACCGACCATCGGAATGTAAAAAAGCACTGTACGTTTGCCCTTTAACTGTAATTTCCAACGCCTCTAGCTGATTTTCGCCTACTTTTACACCATCGATACTGCCGCTTTTAATAATGACGTTAAACGCGTCGTTGGCGCGAAGATCTTTGCGAAAATTTACTCGCCCTTTGAGTACGTCATGAATAATTAAAATATTCGTATCCGATAAACCTACCTTTTTTGCAGAAAGGTAGAAATTTCCGATGATCTTGCTGTGTATAGCGTTATGTTTATAAGTGATAGGCTTAATATTTTCTTCGTAGCTAAAACCACCATTACCGTGTCGAACATATGACACACTTTTACTGATATCAATAATACGAGTGAGCTCAATTAACTGCCCTTCGTCATCCAACTTAAAGGAAAACTTATCCTTGGGCATCAAGGGTTCAAGCACTAAGTATTCTTGATCTGCTTCAAGTACCGAGTATAAAGACTCTCTTGGTAGCCCTAAACTCGCAAAAATACCCGCTAAAGTATCGCCAGATTTAATGACATATTCTATTGAAGGGATCGGCGCTATGACTTTCTCAACGTTTTGTAGTGGATCAGTCGTAACCAGTGAATCGTAATTATTATCTTCATCCGTATTCGAATTGGGTTTGTTTTTATTGACGGCTGCTTCGTTTTTACTACTATTAGCGTTATTTTTAGCGCTAGGTAATGTGTAGTCTTCTGGGTTTTCTGTTGATGTAACAAGGGTGTTATAAACAAACAGCAAAACAATAAAAACGGCAAAAATGATGGATATCCAAGCTCGTGGACCCGACAAAGCCCAACGCGAGAGGCGTGTAATAAACTGCATAAATAAAAAACTCATTAAACAAAAAGTGGATCACAGAGAACCTGACTATGCGCTAATACTTTGCTCGCATACATTCTCGATATATGACAAAAACAGAACCACACTTTGTAGCATGTGCTTTTTCCTTGCCACTGTTGGAGTGTAAAAAATCACAGTCCATACCCTTTTCACCTCGTGTTTTACAAAACCAATACGAAAAAGGCATTTGAATGCTTAAATTTTCGGGCTAGGATACGGTATTTTCGTATCTAAAGAAATACTTACCCCCTTGTAACCTGCCTAAAAACGACTTGTTTAATGTACAAACATACCTCAAAAACCACATGTCGTTTCCATGCCCCAAACTAGAACAAAATAATTGGACGCTCACGACCAGTCTACGTACTATGAAGCTCGTCTTTTTAATACGTTGAATTCAACATTATGCAGCAGTCGCCTTTTTCTTTTATCAGCCATCGACGCCATGCATTTGAGCGCTGCGACACCTTGCCTGAAGACACACAACAGCCTTCTGAATCAGCCGAACTTGTTGAAGAGATTCCATTGGCCATTAGTATTAATGACATAGCGTTTGCCGTCATGATGGTCACACCCGTTCATTTAGACGCGTTTGTTATTGGCTTTGCTCGAAGTGAAGGCATCATTGAACATCTCAATGAAATCAGAGACATCGACATACAATTCACCCATACATCACCTGACCTTGAAAGCGTTGCCATTAATTTAGACATTAGTCCACGTCGATTCGCACAATTTAAACACAAAAAACAAACACATCTTGGTGCAACAGGTTGTGGGTTATGCGGTGTAGAATCCCTAGCACAAGCCATTCCTATACTTCCTATGCTTCCCCCAAGTCAGCCAATAAAAGAAGCGGCTTTAGTGTCATTAAGACAGCACTTAGGTAAATACCAAATACTAGGAAACAAAACCGGCGCAGTTCATGCCGCACAGCTTATCTC
>CAXBGJ010000096.1:0-11903 GCA_963975045.1 uncultured Marinomonas sp.
GCGCTGGTGATGGAGCTAATTCCTTCGCATTACACAAACTTAGGTCAACCGCCAAGTTTGGTGTCTTGCACGCGAGATACATTTTTGGCGGGTTTGCAGTTTTCACTTGAAAAAATTGCCTACATTGTCGAACAGGTTGATCGTCTAGTACTTCATTTCTGCGACAAAAAAGTCAGTCATGGTGATTTGTATGCTCACAATATATTGATAAGTGAAGAAGGGCATGTCTTGTTTGGTGATTTTGGAGCCGCATCAAAATATGGCAATTTGTCGATGGATCAGCAACGAGGTATTGAACAAATAGAGCGACGAGCGCTGGGCTTTTTTATCGATGATATGCTGAGTCTTTGCACTGAAGAGGATAAAACGAACGTGCTTTATTCGTCGCTAAAGTCTCGTTGCTTGAGTTCTGTTACTTCTAAACAATAAAAGAACAAAAAAATAGCAGACATGAAAAAGTAGCAGACATAAAAAACGCCTCCTGTTCGTGAGAATAGGAGGCATTTTTAGTTTGACATCGACGATTTATGACAATGCTTTTGCGTTTTCTGTCAATCGAATCGCTTGGTCGCAAGCATTGGCAAGTTCTAGGCCTTTCTTAACAAAATGGCGGCTAAAGTAATCTTTATGCTCATCATGCTCATGGAAGTTATGCGGTGTCAGTACAGCGGTTAGTACCGGTGTTTCTGTTTCCAGCTGAACCTGCATTAACGCGCTACATACCGTTTGCGCAACGAAGTCATGGCGATAAATACCACCATCGACAACCAATGCCGTGCCAGCGATGGCAGAATAGAGTCCACTTTTAGCGAGTAATTTTGCTTGCAGTGGAATCTCATAAGCGCCAGGTACAGGGATGACGTCAATTAAAGAAGCATCGTAGCCACGTGCGACCAATTCGTTTTTAAAGCCTTCAACGCAATTAAGCACGATGTCTTCATGCCAAGTGGCGTGGAGAATCGCAATGCGTTTTGTTGATGGTGTGAAATCAATGTGATTCGTTGAGCTCTGATTCATTATAAAATCCTATAAATATAAGGTGAATCAGGGCGAACGGGCAGGCAAATACACCATAATAACATGGCATACCTTAAATAAGGTGCCGCAAAGATACGACACCATTAGAGGTCTTGTCTGACGCGCTCTCTATCATCCGGACTATAACCGTCGGCTCTGGAGTTACACCAGATCTGCTGACCCTAAAAGAAAGGCTTCCATTAGGCGCTCGCGGGCTTAGAAATAAATTCCTTACCGCCGGTGGGGAATTACACCCCGCCCCGAGAACGAAGTCGGATAAATCCGACTGGTGAAATATACTCGTTTTCATCATTGGCTGTAAAGCGAACCTAGTCTTCAATTGTGGTGATTTTGTGACAATTTAGCCGCTAAGAGCCGCTTAAAGGCGGTTAAGTAACAAAAAATAACTAATAATTGATACTACTCAGTGGAGCTTATTATCTGGCTCGATATACTATGAACTGATAATATCTGATGAGTTTACTGTAATGACCTATTGGTCAAGAATGGGTGAATTGGATCATTAAAGTTTTAGAATGGAGTCTCATATAATGCATATTCAAAAGTTTTTTTCACAAAGTGTCTTGATTGGTTTTTCTGTATTGGGCTTGGCTGCTTGTAGCTCAGTAGATAAAGACAGAGCAGCGTACGATGACACTTATGAGATAGAAAACATCGAGCAAACCAATGCTGCTGTCTATGTTTGTAACGGCATACCTTTAAATATTTATTTTCATGCAGAACAAGCCCAATTATCTTGGAAAGAAAAAACCTATCGACTGACTCATGCTGTGAGTGCCTCTGGCGCATTTTACTTGGGTGAAGGGGTGTCTTTTTGGATTCATGATGATAACGCTGAATTAGAGTTTAATGACATGGAAAAAAATCATTGCCGCCTAGTTCGTGTCGAGTCCTAAGTCCTTTTACCTGAACATTGCTCACTTTTAATAATGGTGTTTTCATCTCGTCAGATTTGCAATCCGTGTACAATGATGCCATTCGCGTCCTATGGCGCTTGATTAGATTGTAGAGATGGCATGAGTAAATTATTTGTGATGGGCATGGGGCCTGGAGATTTAGGCTTGGTGGCGCCGAATGCCACCCAAGCATTGGCGATTTGCAGCGATTGGGTTGCATACGGTTATTATTTAGATTTATTGGGCGAATTAAGTGAAGGAAAAACCTTTCACAATCTTCCTTTAGGTGAAGAAATCGGACGTGCTCGTCTTGCGTTGAGTTTGGCCGCGCAAGGTAAAAATACAGCCTTGATTTCCAGTGGTGACATCGGAATCTATGCGATGGCGACACTCGTCTTTGAACTGCTGGATTTGCAGTTGCAAGGCAAAGAAAATCATCCAGAATGGCTGAACGTAGATATCGAAGTCATCCCTGGTATTTCTGCGATGCAAGCCGGAGCAAGCCGCGTCGGCGCGATGCTTGGCCACGACTTCTGTACTATCTCTCTTTCTGACCTACTCACCCCGTGGGAAACCATCGACAAGCGTCTTCATGCTTGTGGCGCGGGCGACTTTGTCGTGTCTTTTTATAATCCTGTATCCAAAAAGCGTGACTGGCAACTTAATCATGCTCGTGATGTCCTATTGCAATACCGTCCTGCCAGTACCCCTGTGATGATTGGCCGTCAGCTGACGCGGCCAGAAGAAGAGATTACCTTTACGACACTGGGTGAGTTAGACGCAAAAGACGTCGATATGTTTACCATGGTGAGCGTGGGGAATTCCGACACCAAACACATAGTAAATGGCGAGAAACAGTGGATTTATACGCCACGTGGCTACTCGAAAAAATTATAAGTCTTATGACCATTATTAAGAGAACAATATGACGGTTTACTTTATAGGTGCAGGACCTGGCGATCCAGATTTGATGACGATCAAAGCGGTTAAGACAATGGCGCGTTGCCCCGTTATTTTATACGCTGGTTCCTTGATCCCAACTCAAGTTATTGACAGCGTGCGGGAGTCTGCCGAAGCCATTTACGACACCGCCGAAATGAATTTAGACGAAACCACTGCTGTGATCGAAAAGGCGGCTAAAGAAGGCAAAGACGTCGCGCGTTTGCAGTGTGGAGATCCTGCTTTGTACGGTGCTATTGGCGAGCAAATACGTCGCATCGAAGCGTTAGGTATCAATTACGAAGTGATTCCCGGTGTCAGCGCGGTTGCCGCATCGGCGGCCATGTTGAAAAAAGAACTGACGCTTTCCGGTGTATCGCAAACCGTCATTATGACGCGTTACGAAGGTAAAACCCCTTTCCCAGAAAGAGAGCGTTTACCGGCATTGGCGCAGAGCGGTGCGACCTTAGCAATTCACCTTGGGATTACTCGAATTCATAAAATTGTCGAAGAACTCATACCTCATTATGGTGAAGATTGTCCTGTTGCTGTGTGTTATCGCACTAGTTGGCCAGATCAAGATTATGTTGTGGGAACTTTAGCGGATATTGTTGCCAAAGTAAGAGAGAAAAAATTCACTCGTACTTGTTTGATACTGGTCGGGAAAGTATTAGACACAGAGGATTTTGCCGACTCTTATTTATACGACAAAGGGCAGGCGCATATCTTCCGTAAGATACATAAGTCTAAAAAACAATAACTTTAAAATACTAAGCCTAAAAGTAAGAAGGATTCATCATGCAGCTTAATAAAATTCCAACAACGATTGTGACTGGCTTTTTGGGCAGTGGCAAAACCACATTATTATCCAATGTTTTAAAACAGGCGGCTGGTAAACGTATCGCCGTGATCGTTAATGAGTTTGGCGAGTTAGACATTGACTCTGATTTATTACGTTCTTGTCCTTTAGATTGCCCAGAAGGCGCGGAAGATGGCCAAGAAGGCGGCCAACGCAGTGATGATGGATTTTACGAGCTAGCAAACGGCTGTATTTGCTGCACAGTGGAAGAAGAATTTTTACCCGTGATGAAGCAGCTGGTGGCTCGCCGTGGCGATATCGATCATATTTTGATTGAAACCAGCGGATTGGCGTTGCCAAAGCCGTTAGTACAGGCCTTTAACTGGCCGGGTATTAAAGAATATTGCACGGTGGATGCAGTGATTACTGTCGTTGATGGCGAAGCCGTTGCGGCAGGTCGCTTTGCCCATGATGAAGACAAAGTGCAAGCGCAGCGCGATGCGGATGAAAGTCTTGATCATGATCCAAGCTTACAAGAATTATTGGATGATCAATTAAGCGCGGCGGATTTGGTCGTTGTAACGAAAAATGATTTGTTGGATGAAGCCGCGCGTGCTCGTGTGCAAGCCATCATCGCCCATAAAGTACCTAACACCGTTAAAACGGTCTACATCGAAAATGGTGAAGCGGCTCTAGATGTTTTACTAGGTATTGATGCCGCCACAGAAAGCCGTATCGACGACGTGCATAACCACCACGATCATCACCATACTCACGGCGCCCACCATGATCATGCCCATGATCATTTTGATTCGTTTGTTGTGACACTTGGTGAAGTGCAGTCTGATCTTCTACAAGAAACGCTTTCTCAGCTAGTAGAAGAGCACAATATCTTTCGTGTGAAAGGTTTTGCTGCGGTGCATGGCAAGCCAATGCGTCAGGTTTTTCAAGTTGTCGGCACCCGTTTAGATCGTTATTTTGACCGTTTATGGCAACCAGAAGAAGTGCGTAAAACACAGTTGGTCTTTATTGGTAAAGGCATAACGAAAGAAAAAATTGAAGGCGTTTTACACGATGCTCTAAGTGCTTAATTAAAGCGGCATCGATAGGCAATCAAGTGGAGAAAGTGTGCATTTATTAGCGGCCAAACCGGGTGGATTTGTTGACGATGAAGGGATTGTTGATTTAGGGCAAACACCCGCTGATATAGTTATTTTGGCCGCAGCGGATTCTGTATTAGGGGCGCTAGGAAACGCTCTTGATCAGTTGGTTTTAGTTGAGTCTTTAAGTCGTTCTCATGATGCTTCCCTGGAAGTAAGAGATAGTGACCGATTACCGAGTATTCGCCTCGCAAATTGGATGCAGTTGGCAAAACCCGCCGCTTACGATTTGTACGAACATAAGGTGCTAGAACACGCCAAAGTGGTGGTGGTTTCTTTACTCGGTGGTGAGCATTATTGGGCCTACGGGTTCCAGCAGTTACAGATTTGGTCGAAAGCCAAAAAAGGCCGTACTTTAATCGTCGTACCGGGCGATGACACCCCAGATCCTGCTTTGATGAGCGCGTCTAATTGCGACATGGAAGACGCTCATAGAGTGTGGCGCTATTTTCGTGAAAGCGGTCAACGAAACAGTGAGCAATTTTTTCAATTTCTTGCCGCGCAATTTTTTCAAAAAAATATGGAGTGGCAAGAACCTGCGCCTCTACCTAGTGCGCTTATTTACTTTAAAGGTAATAGGTCAAATCAAGGTAATAAGTCAAATCAAGGTCATGCCTCTAGCTTGAGTGAATGGAAAACACATCATCAAGATGCTTTATCTTATTCGAATGAAGTGAAGAGCCAGTCTGTGGTGCTGGTGGTGTTTTATCGATCTCACTTACAAAGCGGAAATACCGCAATGTTTGATGAATTGTTAGACATCATCGAACAAGAAGGTCTTGTCCCTTTAGCTGTTGCCGTTAGTTCCTTAAAAGACGATGTATCAGTTGGTTTAATCGAAACACTGGTTGAAAAAACCAATGCAAAAGTCATTTTAAATACCACGGGCTTTGCTGCGAATCGAGTTGGCAGCCCAGATTTGGCCTCTGAGCCAACAGACTTCCAATCCGCCTTTGATTCCCCCATTCCTGTTTTGCAATTGATTTTATCCGGCAGCACGCAAGATGACTGGCAGCAGCAGACTCAAGGATTGCGTAGCCGAGATGTGGCCATGCAAATCGTATTGCCTGAAATGGACGGACGAATTATTACCCGTGCCGTCAGCTTTAAAGCGCTGAGTCATTACAATGAAACGGCCCAAGTCGATTTGGTGCGTTATGAACTTCACCCAGAGCGTGCACGATTTGTTGCGCAACTGGCGAAGCGTTACGCCACCTTGGCAAGCAAACCAAACACCGAAAAACGCATTGCTTTTGTGCTGGCAAATTACCCAACCAAAGATGGTCGCATTGGCAATGGCGTTGGTTTAGACACGCCTGCATCAACGGTGAATTTACTAAACGCGTTGGAGCGTGCTGGTTACCCCATTCAAGACATTCCAGCACACGGTAATGCTTTAATCGAAATGTTATTGGGTGCTGTGACAAACAATCCAAACACCTTACACGAACGAGGTTGTTGGCAAAGTTTGTCCTTGGAAGAATATTTGCATCATTTTTATCAGTTGCCGTTAGAGTGCCAGACAGCGGTTTGGGATCGATGGGGACCACCAGAAAACGATCATAAATGCCGAGAACAAGACGGCCAGCGGCGCATCATGCTGGCGGGCATTCGTCTTGGTGAAACCTTTGTTGGTATTCAGCCCGCACGAGGCTTTAATCTTGACCTTGCTGCAAACTACCATGATCCAGATTTGATTCCCCCTCACAGCTATTTGGCGTTCTATTTCTGGCTGCGTCATGTTTATCAAGTGGATGCCTTTGTGCATGTTGGAAAACATGGCAACCTCGAATGGTTACCGGGCAAAGGCACGGCGTTATCTGAGTCTTGTTGGCCAGATATCGCGCTTGGCCCTATGCCGAATTTTTATCCGTTTATCGTCAATGATCCGGGCGAAGGCGCGCAAGCCAAACGCCGGTCTCAAGCAACGATTATTGATCATTTAATGCCGCCGATGACACGAGCTGAAACTTACGGCGACATGTCTGATCTGGAAAACCTAGTGGACGAATATTACCAAGCCATGGGCATGGATGTTCGCCGCGAAACGTGGCTACGAGAACAAATTCTAAAAAAAGTCCAAGAATCCCATTTGTTAGAAGAGCTTACCATTGTCGAAAATAACGGCATCGAAGCGAGCAATGATGATGCGGTACTGGAAGGTCTGGACACCTATTTGTGTGAAATCAAAGAAGCGCAAATTCGTCACGGTTTGCATCGCCTTGGGGAGTTACCCGTAGAAGATAAGTTGGCCGACACGCTAGTGGCCTTGTTGCGTTTACCTCGCGGTAACGAGATAACCAGCCAAGGTATTTTACAT
The DNA here is from genome assembly GCA_963975045.1 of uncultured Marinomonas sp. Classification (GTDB taxonomy): domain Bacteria; phylum Pseudomonadota; class Gammaproteobacteria; order Pseudomonadales; family Marinomonadaceae; genus Marinomonas. The sequence goes on from CAXBGJ010000096.1 coordinate 7,153, forward strand.
ATCTTAGTGAAGGACTTTGCTTTGAATAATCACGGCTTTGATCAGCATGATTTTGACCCTATGCAAAGCCTACGAACGCCTTGGCTGGGTATAAAGCCAGACGCATTATTATTGGTGAGTGATGCTGATTGGCGAACCCATGCGGACACCAAGGAACGGCTCGAATTGTTCGCCAAAGACATAGCGCAGACGTATTTGATTCAAGATCATCCTACGGATGAATTGGCAACGTTTTTTCCGCAAACTGCGGTGCTTTTGTCTCATGCTAAAAAGACGTTGATGCTGGCGTTGGAAAAAAGCGCAAACGATGAAATTCAGGCATTGATTACCGGTTTAGCGGGTGGCTTTATTCCACCGGGACCAAGTGGTGCGCCAACACGTGGTCGATTAGATACCTTGCCGACAGGACGTAATTTTTTCTCGGTGGACAATCGTGCGATCCCATCGCCTGCGGCGTGGGCAATTGGTCAGAAATCCGCCGAGGCGTTGGTTCAGCGACACTTACAAGAGCATGGTGATTATCCGAAAGACCTCGGTTTGTCTGTATGGGGCACCGCGACCATGCGCACCGGCGGCGATGATATTGCGCAAGCGTTTGCACTGATGGGTGTTCGTCCCATTTGGGCGCCGGGTTCGAATCGCGTAACGGATTTTGAAATGCTTTCTTGTATGCAAATGGGGCGTCCCAGAGTGGATGTGACCTTGCGCGTATCGGGTTTTTTCCGTGATGCGTTTGCTAATGTTATGCGACTTTACGACGCGGCGGTGCAAGCCATCGCAGAGTATGAAGAGCCGGGAAATGGCAATACGATTCGTGCCAATGTTCAAGCGAGAAAACAGACCTTGCTTGACCAAGGAATGGACGAAGATCAGGCAAACCGTCAAGCGTCCTATCGCGTGTTTGGCAGCAAACCGGGTGCGTACGGCGCAGGCTTACAAGGCTTGATCGATGAGCGTTGTTGGGACACGAAAGCCGAATTAGCCGAGGCATATGTAAACTGGGGTGGTTACGCTTACGATGGTAACTCTCAATCAGGAAAACAAGACGGCGTAGAAGCCAAATCTGCTTTCGTTGAGCGTTTATCTCAGCTTGATGTGGTGGTGCAAAATCAAGACAATCACGAGCACGACATTCTGGATTCCGACGATTATTATCAGTTTCAAGGCGGCATGACCAACGCTGTTACGACGTTTAGCGAGCAAGCGCCGAGTGTCTATCATAGTGATCATTCTAATCCGAGCGCGCCGAAAATTCGCACGCTTAAAGAAGAATTAAATCGTGTGGTTCGATCACGAGTATTGAACCCTAAATGGATCGAAGCCATGCAAACTCATGGTTACAAAGGCGCGTTTGAAATGACCGCCACAGTGGATTATCTGTTTGCTTATGATGCGACGACGGATCTGGTCGCCGATTATCAATATGAGCAGGTGACCGATCGTTTGTTACTTGATCCAGACAACCAAGCCTTTATGCGCGATAATAATCCTCACGCCTTGGAAGAAATGGGCGAGCGTCTATTAGAAGCGATTCAGCGCGGTATGTGGCAGAACGCAGAAGGCCACAGAGAAAAAATTCAGTCTTTGTTGCTTGATTTAGATCAGCAACAAGAGCAAGGTCAGTGATTTATCATCAGGAAGCTTGGGCAGAAGTTTATTGATAATCAAGTTAACGACTGACGACAATCAGAGTCGATACAAAAGAGAGAGACAATGAGCAATACAACACCAGTCAAAAAACAGGGCATTATGATTTGTGGTCACGGTAGCCGTGATAAAGATGCCGAGCGTGAATTTGGTTTAGTCGCAAAAGGGTTAAGAGAGCGTTTCCCTCATTTACCTGTTGAATACGGATTTTTGGAGTTTTCCGCACCCAATATCCACATGGGACTCAACAGCTTATTGTCGCAAGGTGTCGAAGAAATTTACGCCGTACCGGGTATGTTGTTTGCTGCGACACACGCGAAAAATGATATTCCTTCTGTATTGACAACGTATGAAGAAAAGAACGCCGGTTTACACATTACTTATGGACGTGAACTTGGCTTACAAGACGACATGATAGAAGCCTTCCAAGCACGCATTTATGAATCGCTTGGCCTCGATCCACAAAATCCACCAGAAAACCTATACGACACATTACTAGTCGTTGTGGGTCGCGGAACTTCTGATACATCCGCCAATGCGGAAGCGGCAAAACTGACACGAATCGTCAGTGAAAACATGGGCTTTGGTTGGGCGGACACCGTGTATTCTGGCGTCACCTATCCGTCTGTCGGGGTAGGGTTAGAAAACCTAATGAAGTTGGGCTATAAGCGTATTGTGGTTGCACCTTACTTTTTATTCACTGGTCGATTGATCAAACGTATTCAGGGTTATGTGGATAAAGTCGCGCAGGCTAATCCTGCCATTGAGTTTATCCAAACGCCTTACTTGAGCGATCACCCAAGAGTGATCGACGCTTTTCAACATCGTGTTGAAGAGATTATGCAAGACCAGTTACAGACAGGTGAAGAAACCTTGATGAGCTCTTTCAAACGCCGCCTTGCAGCGGGTGAAGTGGATGTTCATCACCATCATGCCGAATTTGTTGATCCACAAGACGACACTAACGGTTTGTCTGATTTTGACCTTAAACACGCGGTGGTGTCGACAGGGGGCACTTCTCATTCTTCCGTATTGAAACTTCATGGTCATGGTCATGGACATTCTCATAGTCACGACCATGGGCACTCCCACGATCATGGACACGGACATTCACACGGTGTCTATAAACACATCGGTCACCCAATGGGACCAAGAACCATGATAGGCGAAGGTATCTGCTGCTGCTTCATGGGACAGTTTACCGATGAAATCCTAGAAGAAGAAAAAGACAAGATAGACGGGGACTGCACTAAAACGGCGTTTGCTCACAGAAAGTGAGTTCTTTGTTTTGAATTGAAAATGCCCAGCCGATGCTGGGCATTTTTGTGTTTATTTAGATCATGTTATTCCGTTATTCCGTTATTCCGTTATTCCGTTATTCCGTTATTCCGTTATTCCGTTATTGTGTTTTCAGTTTGTTTTGCTTCAGGCTCAACGGCTGTTTCAGGTTCAACGACGGTGTCGGTTGTCAGTTCTGGTACTGATTCTTCGATTTCTATCTTGGGTTGATCTTGTTCAATGGCAGCTTGTTTTGCTTTAGCGGCTTTTTCTATTGCTGCTTTTTCTTGTGCTTCTTTTGCCGCGAGGGATTTTTTCACCTCCACTAAATCTACAGTAAGAGAGTTGATTTTTTCTTCCAAAAGCTCAGCATAAGATTCTTGGTCTTTCAGTTTTTTACGCAGTTGTTGCAGTAGCTGAACGGACTCTTCTTGATCTTTTAGGTTGCTTTCGATGAATGTCACCAATGCTTTTCCTTGTCCTTCAAAAGCAAGATAACGATGATCTTCTGTGCCAAGAGCCTTGCTTATATCAAGTAGAATGTTTTCGTAGTTGATGATGTAATCTTCGTAATCTTTTTGAGGAAGTGCTTTAAGTTTTTTGACCGTTAGTGCAATTTGCTCTGCTCTTTTAATTGCAAAAATTGCTTCTTGGGCTTTTAATTTGATTTTATCAATAGATCTTGGTTCGGCGGCAATAAAGGCGGTCGCTGCGGTTAGTGAGGCAGAAGCCTGAGACAAAGATTTTGGTGCATGTTGTGCTGTTTCTGCTTTAACTAATCTATCTAACTCTTGTTTCACATCGGCAAGATAGATAGTCGTCACTGTCTTTATTTCGAGTGCGCGTTGTTTGCTTACCAAAGTGGGTTGTGCCGTAATCGCCTCTTCAACTTTGCCATTAGAGACTTGGTCTACGAGTTTTTTAAGGTCAGCTTCAAGCTCTTTTACTGTCGCGGGGAAATATTTTTTTGCGTCAATATTTTTAAGCTGAGTACGGTAATCAAATGCTTCGGATAGTGCCGATAACGCGGCTGCTTTAATCGTTGTGGCTTTCTGCATATGCTCATTAAACTTACTGACACCTTCTTTTGAGGCTGCCATATTTGTCATTGAACTAAAAAATCCCGTACTGCTGTTTGCTTCTGATGGGTCAAATTCAAACTTTGCGTAGTATTCTTTTGCTTCTGCTAAGGCCTTGTCTGCTTCGTCAACTTCTTCTGTGGCAAACCAATTAAGCTCACCTTCTATCCCTTGGGCTACTAGATTATCAGCCGCATCAATGGTTTGTTTAAGCTCGTTGATTTGGGTGATTGTTTCAGATTGTTTTGCATCGGCCACAAGATTGGAAGCAGAGTCTGGGTTTGATGCACAGCCAGCAAGCGTTAAGGTGATTATCGCTATAGTTGCTGCTATTCTGAGTTCCTTTTGCATAAAAATATTCCTTGGTTTTGATTCGATAGGGAAAAAAACTGTGATGATATTGTAAGGATTTCATCTCTTTGTTGTAAGTGCTAGAGGGGGCGTCTACTGATTTAAACTGAACTATGCATAAAAAATAACCCCGCATAGCGAGGTTATTTTCTGGATCTTTATGACAAATCTAAAACGTCTATTAAAATATGAAAGGGCGATCGCCGTTTTCGTCTTTAATGCGAGTCGGTAGACCCATGTCGTTTAGTAAACCTAGGAAAGGTCTTGGGTCAAGTTGCTCCACGTTACGCATCTCTTTCGCGTCCCAAGTACCATTAGCAACTAGAATGGCCGCCGCAACAGGTGGTACACCAGCGGTGTATGAAATACCTTGGCTGCCAACTTCGTTGTACGCGT
>CAXBGJ010000097.1:0-11874 GCA_963975045.1 uncultured Marinomonas sp.
ACTTCTCCGTTATTAATGATGGCGGTCATCACTTCAAGTGCGTCATCGACTGGCGTTGCAAACCCTATTCCTTGTGAGCCTCCAGTACTTGAATAAATTGCAGAGCTTATACCAATAAGTTCGCCTTTAAGATTGACTAAAGCGCCGCCAGAATTACCTGGGTTTATGGCGGCGTCGGTTTGTAGGAAGTTTTCGTAAGTATTAAGACCTATACTGTTTCGGCCCTTGGCGCTAATGATACCGGCTGTGACGGTTTGACCTATCCCAAATGGATTGCCTATTGCCAGTATGCGATCTCCAATAGAGATTTTACTGCTGTTTCCCATTTTAATATTGGGCAAATTTGGTAGATTTATTTTTAAAACCGCTAGATCGGTTGATGGGTCCGAGCCGATAAGTTTTGCTTCGGTACGTCTGCCATCGTTAAGGGCAATGACGATACTCTGTGCATTTTGAATGACGTGATGGTTAGTGAGTATAAAGCCATCTTTTGTCGCGATGACGCCGGAGCCCAAATTGATACTGTGCTTGGATTCTTTTTGGTTGTTTAGTGTTATTTTCTGGACGACTTGGGTGTAAATATTAACAACAGAGGGTGTCGCTACTTTTACTGGTATGGCGTAGCCCGAATTGGAAGTATTTTGCTTTTCTTGTATAAGTAATACCGCTAGGCCTATGCAGGTGCCTGCGAGAACAGAGATAATGATGGGTATACAGTAGTTTTTTCGGATCATAAGGCTTAAGGGGTTGTTGTGCTACGTAGTGAATTTGAGTTGTTACTTAATCAGACGTTGAGTCCAAATCGTTTTAAAGATTATGCGCCCAATGGTTTGCAGGTGGAAGGAAAAAAAGAAATCAACCGTGTTGTCACAGGTGTAACGGCTTGTCAGGCGCTTATTGATGCGGCGATTGAGCACAAGGCCGACGCAATTTTTGTCCATCATGGCTATTTTTGGAAAAACGAAACTCCTCAGATTGTTGGGATGAAATATCGACGTATTTCAGCGTTGATTAAGCATGACATCAATTTATATGGTTATCATCTACCACTAGATGCGCATCCTGTTTTGGGTAATAACGCAGGGTTGGCGGATGCTATTGGACTTTTAAATAGAACTGGATTGCAATCAGGTGTTGCCATAGAGGAGTCTATTGGGGTTGTTGGCGAGTTAAAGGAGCCAGTGTCCGTTAGTGTTTTTCGCGCTATGGTAGAAAAAGCGGTTGAGCGAGAAGTGTTGTTTGAATGTGTTGGCGACAGAAAGATCCATCGAGTGGCGCTTTGTACTGGTGGTGCTCAGGGGTATATAGAGCAGGCAATCGATGCTGGTGCTGATGTGTATATCACAGGGGAAGTTTCTGAGCAGACTATTCACATTGCGCGTGAGATGGGGATTCATTTCATTGCGGCGGGTCATCATGCAACCGAGCGTTTTGGGGTTAAATCTATGGCTGCGTTTCTATCAGAAGAGTGTGGTCTAGATGCGGTATTTATTGATATAGACAATCCTGCTTAATTGAAGGGATTGAAAGAGTTGTAAGAACATAAAAAAACGGGCTTTTTTAAAGCCCGTTTTTTTTAATTAAATAGTGCGTTTAGGCTCTAAATCGGTATGTCTATCATCTAAGCCAAAGTTTTCGCTAAGCATGCCTGGTTGCTTATCATTTTTTAGCGCGTAATCTCTTGGCGGCTCAGTTACTGGTGAGGTGTCAGGAGTCTGGGCGTTACTGATAATTGAGCTGCTTTCTATTTTGACATTGCTAGATTGGCTTGCATTATCAGCAAGGCAATTTCTCAGATCTGCCAAACGTTTTTCAACAGCCATTAGGTGTTCGTTGCTGTCTGAGAAGAAGTTATCAATAATGACTTGCTTAGTGTCTAGCTCTTGTTGCAATGATTTCATGGTGATGATGCTTGAGCTTGAGTAAGCCTGTTTGTTATTTCTTGCTTTGTAGCTTTTGAGAGCTAATGTGACGACACAGCCAATAATAATGCCAGTTATAAAGATGATGATATTGAATTCTTCTAAGTTCATGACTTTCTCCAAAAAACAGATAATCCATTATAGCGAAACCGTCCCTACGATAACAGCTTGATGGGTGTTGTTTAAGGTGCAATTTGTTAGAATAGTCAGAATCCACTTATTCGAACAAAAGAGCGACGATGACACCCATTACGCGTTACAAGCAAGATTTAACAAGAGAAGACTTTAACTACGATCCAGCTCAGGAAGAAGCGGTAGAAGCACTTCAGGATTTATTCGATCGTTTGGTTGCAAATCAGAGTGATCAGCCTTCAAGCGGTTTTTTTGATCGGTTTCGAAAAAAGAAAGTACCGACTGTAGAGCAAGGTTTGTATTTTTGGGGTGGTGTGGGTCGAGGTAAGACCTATCTAATGGATACATTCTTTGACTGTTTGCCAATGGAAAAGAAAATGCGTCTGCATTTTCATCGGTTTATGCAAATGGTCCATCAAGAAATGCGAAAGCTTCATGATGTGAAAAACCCGCTTGAAATAGTCGGTAAAGAGATTTCTTCTAAGGCACAAGTGTTGTGTTTTGACGAGTTTTTCGTCACGGATATTACCGATGCTATGATTTTAGCTGGCTTGCTTGAAGTGCTGTTTGAAAACGGAACAACGTTGGTTGCAACCTCCAATATTGAGCCTGATGGCTTGTATAAAAATGGTTTGCAGCGCGCTCGTTTTTTGCCCGCGATCGCTTTGGTAAATAAGCATACCAAGGTGATGAATGTAGACGGTGGTATAGATTACCGTCTTAGAACGTTAAAGCAGGCGAAGTTATATCATTATCCATTAAGTGATGCGGCCAATGTTGAATTGAATAATCGATTTTTGAGTCTTATATCTGACGCATCTCATGTTGTTGAAGGTGGTTCCGTTGAAATAGAAGGGCGTGATATTCCTTTGATTCGCAGTTGTGAAGGCCTTGCTTGGTTTGATGTTAAGGGATTGTGTGATGGGCCAAGAAGTCAGGTTGATTACATTGAAATAGCGCGTCTTTATACGACGATTATTATTTCTAATCTGCCGCAAATGAATGCTTCACGGGATGATTTGGCAAGGCGTTTTATCAACTTGGTGGATGAGTTTTATGATCGTCATGTGAAGGTTATTATTTCGGCTGAAGTGGCGATTCCAGATATCTATACAGGCACGCGTTTAGCGTTCGAATATGACCGCACAGTGAGTCGATTGTTGGAAATGCAATCTGAAGAATATTTGTCTTTAGAACACCGTCCATAAGAACATCTTGTCTTTCTTATTTAGTCGCGTTGGTATATACTGCGCTCGCCTTTTTAAAGGTAAGTGTACGTTAATTAATTATGCAAATAATAAATTAACCAATAATAATAGGTATTGCGTGTCATTGAACACGCGTATTGAAAGGGTTTTTTGATGAAAACTTTTACAGCTAAACCTGCTGAAGTTCGCCGCGACTGGTTCGTGGTTGATGCTGAAGGCAAAACTCTAGGCCGCTTGGCTACTGAAATTGCTCGCCGTTTACGTGGTAAGCATAAAGCTGAATACACTCCGCATGTTGATACTGGCGATTACATCGTTGTTGTTAATGCTGAGAAAGTTCACGTTACAGGTAATAAAGCAGCTGCAAAACAATACTACCGCCATACTGGTTACCCAGGCGGCTTGCGTTCTATGAATTTCGAGAAGCTGATTGATCATGCTCCAGAGCGTGTTCTTGAACTTGCCGTTAAAGGTATGTTGCCAAAAGGTCCTTTGGGCCGTGCAATGCACAAGAAAATGAAAGTATACGCTGGTACTGAGCATCCACATGCTGCTCAACAGCCTCAAACACTTAACATTTAATACGGAAGATCATTATGTCAGCTACTCAATACTACGGTACAGGTCGTCGTAAAACGTCTACCGCTCGTGTGTTCCTTAAGGCCGGTTCTGGTAACTTAGTTATCAACAACCGTACACTTTCTCAGTATTTTGGTCGTGAAACAGCTCAGATGGTTGTTCGTCAACCTCTTGAACTTGTTGGCGCTACTGAAAAATTTGACGTTTACATCACTGTTAAAGGTGGTGGTATCTCTGGTCAAGCTGGTGCGATCCGTCATGGTATCACACGTGCTTTGATGCAATATGATGAGACTCTACGTCGCACTCTACGTTCTGCAGGTTTCGTTACTCGTGACTCGCGTGAAGTTGAACGTAAGAAAGTTGGTCTACGCAAAGCACGTCGTCGTCCTCAGTTCTCTAAGCGTTAATTTTCGCTTTCAGAATACTATTAAAGCGCTTGGTGATTTTTTCATCAGGCGTTTTTTTTGCTTTGTACTATTTTTCTGCTTTTTTCTTCAAAAAAAAAAGAGAATTGTCCTATTCGTGTATCAAAGTATGTATTCAGAGAAAATTTCAAGTCAAATCATGTTAGAATACCCAGCTGTTAAGGCTGTAATCAACGACATGAATAATTAGCATGAATTTGATATTGGTTTGATGTTTCTGTTGAGTCACTTTTTATTCATCGTCGACTCAGTTGAAAGCTAAAAGAATTTCGACATCGAAGTGAGTAAGTTATGACTTCGTTGTCATTTTATAGTTTGTCTCCGATTAAGGGGACTTGGATGTTTTCAAAATAGGGGTTAGACATGGGTGTTATTGCTAAGCGCTCCTCAATGACGTTCTTCTCTGATGGAGAGGATCATTATAGCCATAGAGTGCGTATTGTATTGGCAGAAAAAGCTGTCACAGTAGACATTATTGATGTGGACTCATTTAACAAGCCAGATGAATTGGCTGACGTTAATCCATACAATGAATTGCCGGCCTTGGTTGATCGTGATTTGGTTCTTTATGAGCCAAATGTCATGATGGAATACTTGGATGAGCGTTTTCCGCATCCACCATTGTTGCCTGTTTACCCTGTTGCTCGAGCAGAAAGCCGTTTGTACATGTATCGCATTCAACGCGATTGGGCGAAATTAGTTGACTTGATTCTTTCTAGTAAAGATAAAGCGGCGATTGCTCAAGCTCAAAAAGAACTGCGTGAAGGGCTGGTAAGTGTTTCTCCTATTTTTGAGGAAAAACCTTATTTTATGAGCGATGACTTTACGATTGTAGATTGTTGTTTGGCTCCTATCTTATGGCGCCTACCTGCATTAGGTGTAGAAATACCTAAAGAGCAAGCAGGAGCGTTGTACAAATATATGGATCTTGTTTTTGCGCGTGAGTCTTTCCAAGAAAGTCTTTCTGAAGCCGAACAAGAAATGCGTTTAGACTAAGCTGAGGCTTTTGCTCTCGGTTGTGTTAGATAGCAAAAGAGGAGCTTATAGCTCCTTTTTTTTGCAAAATATTAAGCAGGAGAGACTATGTTACCCAAACGATCTTATTTATTAAATGCCGCTTACACTTGGGTTGCTGATAATGATATGACGCCTTATCTCTTGGTGGATGCTGAGCAAAAAGATGTAGTGATACCAACAGAATTTGTTAAAGATGGTCAGATAGTGCTGAACATCGGCATGTCTGCAGTGCGTCATTTAATTATGGACAAAGAAGCGGTGTCTTTTGAGGCGCGCTTTAGCGGTAGGCCAATGCAGGTTTATGTGCCGATACGAGCAGCGCTTGCCTTGTACGCTAAAGAAAATGGCGATGGCTTTGTATTCCCTGATGAGGAATTTACTGATGAGCCTACTCCTCCTACACCACCAGTGCCTAAAAAAGGTTTTAAGCTGAAGGTTGTGAAGTAGAAAAGAGAGTTGATTGTTTAAGTTATTTAAATAAAAAAAAGAGCCACTTATAAATGGCTCTTTTTTTATGTATTTTTAAATCTTATTAACTCAGTCTTCATTGCCAAATAGTTGGCGCTCAAGAAGATCAACCAGCGTGTGAATGACGGTGATCTGACATTCATGGACTCTGGCGGTACCAAGAAGGTTTATTTTTATCTCAGTGTCATCTTGTGAGGTAAGGGAGGAGACGTTTTTAGCTTCTGGGCTGGTTAGGGCGACGATACTCATTTTACGTTCATGAGCCGCTTGGATAGCTTGGATGATAGGCGATGTGTTACCACGATTAGCAACAACAAATAAAATATCCCCCGGATTGCCTAGGGCTGTTATTTGCTTTGAAAAGACATCGTGATAACTGTCATTGTGAGTAATTGCCAGCAAAGCGGCGCCATCACCGCTTAAATTAATGGCTGGTAGGCCAGGGCGCTCTCTGTCCATCCGATCTAGCATTAGCGTGCTAAAGTATTGAGATAGATGAGATCCTGTGCTATTGCCAATGCAGATGATTTTTCCGCCGGACGCAACGCTTGAAAAAATTACTTTAGCGGCGTGCTCTATATACGGAGGTAAGCTTTCCAGCGCTTGCTGTTGTGCTTCAAAACTCTGGGCAAATTGTGTGTAGATTGCTTCTTGAAAATCCATAGTGATTAAAATACTGCTTTAAGCCAAGTTAAATGTTGTTTGTCTATTTTTTTATCAAATAGTATCGCATCGAAACGACTAGCGTTGTTTACTTTATTGTTCTTCTGTAGCCATAAAGAGGCGCTTTTTCGCACCTTATTTAGTTTTGATTGGCCAAGGCTTTCAGTGGCGCTACCGTGTGCACTATTTGCGCGATAGCGGACTTCTACAAAAACATAGGTGTCTTGATCTAAAAATATCAAATCAATCTCGCCAATGCGACAGAAGAAGTTTCGCTCAACAAAGCGAAGGCCTTGTGAAAGTAAAAAATCTTCAGCTGCTTGCTCTGCTTTTTCGCCGCTATTTTTCGGTATTCTCTTGTTGCTGAAAATACGGGTGATTATTTGCATATACCAAATTTCCTTTTCGGTAAGTCATAATTACAGGTCTTTTATGAAATATGCCATTTTCATCTATGGTGATAATGCCAGTATTCGCTGAAATTTTTGTGCTTGGTAGCAGTGTGAACAGTCTATATTTGTTTGCTAACAAATAGGAGTCAGCACCGAGCGCTTGTAATCTACGCAAGATATTTGAACTTTGATTTTTAGGTAATACATCTAAAGTAGTGTTGTTTGGCGTGAGGGCAGGAACCTCGGTGAACAGTATCCGCTCAATATCGCTAGGGTTAATCGATTTATCTGGCTCACTATCGTTTAATGTACTGGTAGCCAGCATAGGAATTTTGTCAGCGAAGTAGAAATCTATAAGAGGCCTTATTTGTTTGGCATCATTAAGCTTCCCAACGTAAAACACGTAATCAAGGTCTTCGCGTGATCTTGCTATGCTTTCTACCTTCGTTCCTGTCCATTGTTCTACCAGTCTTTTACGAGCATAACTCTCATCGATCAGGAGCAGCTTTTGAATCGCATCCTGTCTGCCTCTTGGTGTGTTGGCATAAGACTGATTAGAGGCGATGGTAATATTTTCTTTGGTTGCGGCCACCCGAAATTCATCGCTTTGTTTTAATGCCCACGTGTCTTGAATGTTTAATATAGCGGCTTTCGTGGCGCCTTCTTGTTTGGCGAAGGTAATTAATTCGTGTATTTCATCTTCGGCACTTAATGAAAAATGGTAAAGGTTTTTTGGGTGCAGATTAATATCTAGCTGATTAAGTGCGATGACAGGATACGGTAAATCTAAACGACCAACTTGGGCGACATTGTTCTTTTGTAACGGTCCAATAATCACATCTGGTTGCTTTTCGTTCGCCGCAGCAAGTGCGTCATTGATGTTTGAGTAATCGTCTATGTTGATGATACTGACTTGTGGTCTTGCTTCTTTCTGATTGTAAAAGGTAGCAAAAAAGCCGTCGACAATAGCTTGAGATGCGCGCTCTAGTTTGCCACTCATCGGCAGCATTAAGACAATTTTTTTCGGTGCCATGTCTTCAATAGACGACATGATTTGGAAATCTTGTGGAGGAGATAGTGCTGCCGGGTGATTTGGGTTTTCTATCCGCCAGTTCTCGAATACTGTCAGTTGCTGCTCAATAGACAGTGATTGATTTCTTAAAATGCCACTGATTGTTAACCAGCCATTAAGCAGTGGTATTTGTTGTTGATACAGCTCATCGATTTCATTTTGAGTTAAATTTTGGACGGCCAACCACAGCTTAGTTTGGTTATCTTCACCTTCATTAAGTGGTAAGTTGTATGTCAAATCCATGCGCAGACTCACCGCATCTAACCAATTGCCAAAGTGCTCAAGAATGGAGGCTTTGGTGTCTTTTAGTTTATTTTGGTTGTCAGGGTGGCGCGCAGCCGTTAAACGATCGGCTTGCGTTAGAAAGTCAAAGGACTCGGTAGCGTTGTCTAAATTTGATGCGGCTAAAGCGGCTAGTAAATACGCTTCAAACTGAATCGAAGAGGTTGTTGATAATACTTCATTTTCTAACGTATCTATGACTTGCTGGAATTCACCTTGCTGATAGAAATTCTTTGCAGAGCGATAAGCTTCGCCTAACTCTTTTGAGACATCAGTGGTTTTTATTGGATGATAAATACTTGGCGGCAGTGTTCTTTCTTGTGTCGTGCTTTGGGCCGTATTTTGTTGCTGCTCCATGTTTAAATTCATGGAATTACAAGCACTCAGCAGAAAAGAGCACAGAGTTAATGATATGATGCGGTAATTAAGTAGGCTCATAAGCTTATAGAATGACAAATAAAAGAGGCAACATGGTATCACATAGTTCTGACGATGCGAGAGGGTCGCTGTACATAGTTGCAACCCCAATAGGCAATCTCGATGATTTTAGTAAAAGAGCCGAGCAAACTTTACGAGACGTAGACTATATAGCGGCGGAAGACACCCGACACACTCGGCGTTTGTTGAATCATTTTGCCATCGAAGCGAAGCTTTTTTCCATTCATGATCATAATGAAAAAGACAAAGCGGCTTATGTGGCGAGCTTATTAGACGAAGGTAAAAATGTGGCGCTGGTATCCGATGCGGGTACTCCGTTAATCTCTGACCCAGGCTATCATGTGGTGCATGCTTTGCGAGGAAAAGGGCATAAAGTGGTGCCTATTCCCGGTGCGTGTGCTTTGGTGTCAGCGTTGTGTGCGTCAGGCTTGCCGACGGATCAATTCTTCTTTGCAGGCTTTGTTCCGGCGAAATCAAAAGGTCGCTGTGATTTGTTCGAGTCATGGAAGAAGCAAACCGGCACGGTGGTATTTTATGAATCGACGCACCGTATTTATGACTCTATTGCTGATGTTCAAAAAATTTACGGTGAGGATGCTCAGTTAGTTCTCGCACGAGAAGTGACAAAAACCTTTGAGACATTTTTATCCGGTACGGCGACTGAAATTCTTGCGATGTTTGACGCAGATGCGAACCAATTACGTGGTGAATTTGTTGTTATGTTGAGCTTTACTCAAGAAAGTGGTGATGAAGTGGCGCTAGAGGCAAGACGAATTCTTACTATTTTGCTGGAAGATTTACCGGTGAAGCAGGCCGCGACCATGGCCGCGAAATTAACCGGCGAAAAGAAAAACTACCTTTATAAAATGGCGTTAGAAATGCAAAGCCAAGCATAACCTGTTTAGTGATTAATCTATTTACCTTCCTTAGTTCTGATAAAAATTAGGTGTTTACAAGGAAGTGAGACTGGGTATACTCGGTCTCACTTGTCGGAGTGCCATTTGGCTGAGATCGCATAATTAAATGCGGGATCCGCAGAACCTGATCGGGTTAAAACCCGCGTAGGAAACAAGAAAATCTCAATTTTTCTTTTCTGCATCGAATGAACACCTGTCTTTTTTATGACGATTGATTCGATGCGATGTCTACTGTTTATTCGTAACGTCACGCCAATCATTCTTCAATGAAAATTCAGGGTTCATGTTTTGCTTTCAAAACGCATTAATGCGTTTGCCGGTAAAGCAGCACCCCAGACAAGCAATTCTCCAAGTTTTAAATAAGGGAAATGCTTATGTCTACTATCAATGAACCGAATCAACAGAAAAAATCAAACAAGGTCTCTAAAAAGCAGTCTCGTGAAGAAACACGATTAGCCGCGAAATCCTTCATCGAATCCTTGCAAGCCACACCGTTTCCGGCGTCAGAGCGTATTTATTTAAACGGTTCTGATGCGACAATCCGTGTTCCTATGCGCAAAATCAACCTGACCGATACACCGCTTGGGTCCGACCCTGACAATCTTGACTTTGAACCCAACGAAGCCATCTACATCTATGATTGTTCCGGACCGTATGCAGACCCTCAAGTCACTATTGATGTTTACGAAGGCTTGGCCGCCATGCGTGCACCTTGGATAGAAAAGCGCCAAGACACTGTGGCTTTGCAGAGTGTGTCATCACAGTTTGCTCAATCCCGCTTGGAAAATTCATCATTAGACGAGCTGCGTTTTAAGCAATTACCAACTGTACGTAAAGCCCGACAAGGTAAATGCGTGACGCAAATGCATTATGCTCGTCAAGGAATTGTGACACCAGAAATGGAATACATTGCATTACGTGAAAACCAAAATATGGATGCCATTAAAAGTGAGCTATTGCGGAAGCAGCACCCGGGGCAAAGCTTTGGGGCGAACTTGCAAACACACATTACGCCCGAGTTTGTGCGTGATGAAGTGGCAAGAGGTCGAGCCATTATTCCGAATAATATAAATCACCCAGAATCCGAGCCGATGATTATTGGCCGTAATTTCTTAGTAAAGGTCAACGCGAATATAGGCAACTCAGCGGTAACGTCTTCGATTGAAGAAGAAGTTGAAAAGCTAGTTTGGTCGACTCGCTGGGGGGCAGATACCGTGATGGATTTATCAACCGGTAAAAATATACATGAAACGCGCGAGTGGATTTTGCGTAACTCGCCTGTGCCAATCGGCACCGTACCCATCTACCAAGCGTTAGAGAAAGTGGATGGTGTCGCCGAAGATCTTAATTGGGATGTATTTCGCGATACCTTAATTGAGCAAGCCGAGCAGGGCGTTGACTACTTCACTATTCACGCCGGAGTTTTATTACGCTATGTGCCAATGACGGCTAAGCGTCTAACCGGCATCGTATCTCGTGGTGGTTCCATCATGGCAAAATGGTGCTTGGCGCATCACACAGAAAGTTTCTTATACGAACGGTTTCGTGACATTTGTGAGTTGTGTGCTGCTTACGATGTGGCGCTGTCTTTAGGCGACGGATTACGTCCGGGTTCGATTATGGACGCTAATGACGAAGCACAAATGTCTGAGCTTCGTACCTTGGGTGAACTCACCAAAGTAGCGTGGGAATACGACGTACAAGTCATGATTGAAGGGCCTGGGCATGTGCCCATGCAGTTGATCAAAGAAAACATGACTGAGCAGCTTGAGCTTTGCCATGAGGCACCTTTTTATACATTAGGCCCGCTGACACAAGACATTGCGCCAGGCTATGACCATATTACCTCTGGGATTGGCGCGGCGCAAATTGGCTGGTATGGCTGTGCTATGTTGTGTTACGTGACACCAAAAGAACATCTTGGTTTGCCGAATAAGGAAGATGTAAAAGAAGGTTTGATTACCTATAAAATCGCTGCTCATGCAGCGGATTTGGCGAAAGGCCATCCGGGTGCACAAATTCGTGACAACGCCTTGTCCAAGGCGCGCTTTGAGTTTCGTTGGGAAGATCAGTTTAACTTATCGCTTGACCCAGAAACGGCGCGCTCTTATCACGACGAAACCTTACCGCAGGCTTCAGGAAAAGTGGCGCACTTTTGTTCTATGTGTGGGCCGAAATTTTGCTCAATGAAAATTACTCAAGAAGTACGAGAATACGCCAAGGGGTTGGAGTTGGAAGCGCAAAAGATAGACGTTAGTGCTTTGGACGTAGGCACTTTGGACGTAGGCACTTTGAGCGTAAACGAAGCCGAGAGTGGCATGCAGAAAATGTCGGCGCAATTCCGTGAGTTGGGTAG
>CAXBGJ010000098.1:0-11843 GCA_963975045.1 uncultured Marinomonas sp.
ACCGCCATTCACTTCAGCAGGGAAGAATTTAAAATGGTCGTAACCGTATTCCATCCCTAATAATATGTCTGAAATAGTCGCGACCGCGGGCAAATAAGGCACATCGTACTCTTTACCGACAGTCAATAAATCGGCCGTCATTCCTGGACTAATAATAAACTGTGAACCCGCTTCAATGGCTTGAATATATTGCGCACGAGAACAAACCGTACCAGCACCAACAATAGCATCAGGCACTTCTTTGCGAAGCGCTGTAATGGCCGCTAAGGCAGCAGGCGTTCGCAAGGTAACCTCTAAAACAGGCACTCCACCTGCAACAAGGGCTTTACCTAACGCCACAGCCTGCTCTACATTATCTACAACAATCACAGGAACAACAGGCGTTGCTGTCATTACTTGTTCTGCAGTATAAGAAGTTGTCATCGTATTTTCCTTATTTTAAGACCTAATAATCATGCCAATTACGGCCGTCTTTAATCGGCAACGCCATTGATGCAGCAGGCCCCCAAGAACCAGAAGCGTATTCTTTAGGTCGCTCACTGGTTTGACTCCAAGCAGACATAATACCGTCTACCCACTTCCAAGCTGCTTCCACCTCATCATAACGCATAAACAAAGTGGCATCGTTGCGCATCACATCCAGCAGTAATCGCTCATAAGCCTCTGGACTACGCTTATCCATAAACGCTTCTGCCAAACTTAAGTTCAAATCAACAGGCTGAAGATTCATTCCTTCGCTCACACCAGGCACTTTATTCATTACGGTTAAAGAAATTTTTTCTTCCGGCTGAAGACGAATAATGAGCTGATTTCGCTGTAACTGACGATTACTTTCATCATTAAAAATACTGTGTGGCACAGCCTTATACTGAATAATAATCTCAGAATAACGCTGACCTAAGCGCTTACCTGTTCTTAAGTAAAACGGCACGCCAGCCCAACGCCAGTTATCAATATCAGCACGTAATGCGACAAAGGTTTCGGTTTTTGAATTCAGGTTACTACCCTCTTCATCAAAATAACCCTTTACGTCTTTACCCTTAATCATGCCTTTCGCATACTGACCACGCACGGTCTTATTATAAGCATTAGCGCCTGTAATAGGACGCAAGGCTTTTAGCACTTTAATTTTTTCATCACGAACTGAATCTGCATCCATTCGTCCCGGCGGCTCCATTGCCACCAAACACAAAAGCTGAATCAAATGGTTTTGCACCATATCTCGCATCGCACCAGCATTGTCGTAATAACCCCAACGACCTTCAACCCCAACCGTTTCAGACACAGTGATTTGCACGTTATCAATGTGCGCACTGTCCCATAAAGGTTCAAAAAGCGTGTTACCAAAACGGATCGCTAGCAAGTTTTGTACAGTTTCTTTACCTAGATAATGATCTATACGGAACGCTTGTTGCTCATTAAAGTTTTTCATTACCTCATCATTAATCGCACGAGAGGAAATTAGATCTCGACCAAGTGGTTTTTCAAGAACCACTCGCATGCGATCCGCATTCAAACCATGAGCGGCTAATGACGTGCAGATAGAACCGAATAAGTCAGGCGATGTTGCAAGATAAAAAACAACATCTCGATTATCACCACCAACGCTGTGATCATTCAATCGAGAGAAATCAGACTCTTGCTGAGCATCGACTGAAATATAGCTTAAACGCTCTTTAAAGCGCGGCCATGTTTTTTCATCACCGATGCTTGAAGGTACAAACTCATCAAGCGCAGCTCGAATCTTTGATTGATACTCCTCAGTGCTCACTTCCCGTCTTGAAGCACCGATAATACGGGTCGTTGGTGCAAGCAAACCATCCATATCTAAATAGAACAAAGCAGGGAGCAACTTACGCATAGCAAGATCGCCACCGCCACCAAAAATTACAACATCACAGGCTTTTAAACTGGCCTTCATTCTTTATTCTCCAACTAATCTAGGCTTTCGACACAAGATAGGACGCGTAACAGGCACAACCCATCAGCCCTGGGTATTCTGACATCACAACAAAAGTCGGAATAGGTGAAACAAATTCTTTCATACGACCTTTGTCTTGCATCGCATCACGGAAACCACTATTAAGGATTTCACTTAAATAACGCGGGACAATACCACCCGCAATATAAACACCGCCACGAGATTCCACTGACAAAACAAGGTCGCCGATAACTCGCCCTAAGAACACAAAAAACTGCTCCAAAGCGGTTTCGGCAATAGAATCTTCGCCGGATTTCAATGCCTCACCGATTTCAGGGGCGGTTAAACGTCTTTTGATTCCTTCACGCAACGCCAAAGCTTCGTATATATTTTCCAGCCCCATTCCAGATAAAACACGCTCCGCAGATACGCGTTTATGACGAGTGCGTAGAAATTTCAAAATATCATCTTCGACTTCGTTGCAAGCCGACAAATCGACATGACCACCCTCACCAGGTAAAACCAAATTAGGGCCGTTATCTTGGGGGACCACACAAGAAATACCCAACCCAGTTCCGGCACCAACCACCCAACATGCGCCTTTAGGATCGATTACCGAGCTTTTCCCAATAACAACCATATCTTGTGGAGTAAGAATTTCCAAACAATGCCCAACGGCATCAAAATCATTCAATAAAGCAACGGCTTTATCGGCGCCAAAATACGACTGCACTTGCGCACGGGTAAAGTGCCATGGATTATTTGAAAAGCGGATTACTGGTTGATTTACAGGGCCCGCAATCGCCAACACAATCGCTTCGATTTTATCCATATCAACGCTGCAGTGCTCAATATAATCAGCGGCAGCATCAAAAAAGCTCTCGTAATTATCACAAGGAAACACTCTTACTTCTTGAGGCTCATATTGACCGATAGGAACTAAAGCAAAACGTGCATTGGTTCCACCAAGATCAGCGATTAAAGCATGGGACATAAACGAACCCTATTTGATTTTTTTGAAATTTTACAACAAAAATGAGGTGAAAAATACCGAAAACTTGCTCGATAAGTACGATAATGTAATAAAATTACAACCTATCTGAGTCTATTTAAAAATTTAAAGACTTTCGTCGGCACCAATCTTTTACGGTTGTTTTTATAATCATAGAGACGCTCATCTGCCACTTTCAGCAAATGTTTGTAGTTAACTGGCGCATCAGACATAACACTTGCACCACCATAACTAATAGTAATAGGTACAAGATTAGATTTATACCTTAAAGGATTAGATTGTAAATATTCTTGAATAGATTCTGCCACTAACAGAGCTTGTTCATAAGTCTTACCAGGCATCACAAAGACAAATTCGTCACCCGCAAAACGAAAA
Source organism: uncultured Marinomonas sp. (assembly GCA_963975045.1). Taxonomy (GTDB): domain Bacteria; phylum Pseudomonadota; class Gammaproteobacteria; order Pseudomonadales; family Marinomonadaceae; genus Marinomonas. The sequence continues at coordinate 3,309 of CAXBGJ010000098.1, forward strand.
GCCAACCCCTGCTTGTGAACATACTTTAACAATCGCTTAGCAATATACTCTAAAACTTCATCACCACAATTATGACCCAATGTATCATTAATTGATTTAAAGGCATCGCAATCAATAAATACAACCGTTAAGTCACGCTCTTTCATCTTAGATCTTGCAAACTCACGATCCAACATGAGCTCTAATTGTCGACGGTTTAACAAGCCAGTCAAGGGATCACGCGTTGCTAAGTATTCGAGTTTTTCTCTGGCCGTCACATTACTCAGACAAATCGAAATTTTAATAGCTAACTGATCAAGTAGAAAAGTATCTTTTGTAGTAGCGTCGTAACGAGTACTGTCCGAATCTGCCTGACAAAATAATCCGACCAACTCACCATCAATAGTCAGTGGTGAAATTGCGACGGAAGAAACAATATCGCGATATGCAGCAGGAATAATCTCCCAGCAACGACTTAAGTTTGTATTAACCAAGATTGTTTTATTACTGGATTTGATGATATCAATCATGGAGCGCCGTCTTGTAAACAATACTCGGTCACGTAGATCAGGCATTTTTTCCAAGCTTTCTATCAGATGAGATAGAGGCGCTTCATTAATCAGGTTCACCCAAACATAGGGCACTCTAAATTGTTTTTGGACTTCTTTGGTTAATGTGGAAACGAACTGATCACAACGACCAATCGAAAGAATACAACGCTCTATTTCAAAAAATTTGCGCGCGATCTCTTCATTGCGTCTAACATTGTCGATCAGTTCATTGATATCATGCATTCATTATGCCTCACCGCACTGACATGAAACGGCTCACTTGTCCTAATAAAAGCAACAGATCCTAAAATACAGTTGATCTATAATACTTTATAGTACGATGCTTATACAGTTTGAGCCACACATTGAACAAATTTTGATGAATCTACATACAAAAAGTAACATTTAACATCCGCAATAAAAGCCTATTTCCCTACATTGACAAAATACCCATAACCCTCGCAGATGTTCTGTGCAGATTTTCTAATTAATTCACTGTTTTCTTTAAGAAAAATCACTCTGTGCCGATAGCGTTATCGTAGATAATTTAATAGGCATCTAGATGAATATCAGAGAAATTGTTGAAACACAGGTAACCCAAAGCAGTAAAGCGGGCAAACCGGTTTCTGGCAATGCTCAATTCGCCTTATTAATGAGTTTGTTTAATCAGCCAGGTCCACCATTAATAAATACACCTGACGCATTGAATTTTCATCAACCCCATGCGCTTACTCGTCCAATGCATTTTTCCCACAGTATTGAAGAAAACCCCATTGCGAATATCGCATTATTAAAGGCACTAAGCCTCGAGCCATTAGCGGAAGGCCCCGCCTATCAATACGATGCGGTTGAAAGTTTAGAGCAACAAATTAATATACGAATCTAAATTTATCCTTTAAGTGACATAGCACACAACTCAAACAAACGACTCCAGTTTTTAGCGTGCGATTGAGAAGATTGTTGATACCGTAGCCACTCACTGCCTGACTTGGTCAATGAAAATTGATTTAAGAAGACCGACATTTCAGCACTCAGCGGAGCACTCAACTCGGTCAATTGATTAAGAAGAGGCAAAACTTGATACGCACTGTGATTTATTCTGCCCATGTAAGGCTGAATGATATTGACGTAATGCACTTCGAACTGTCGCTTTATATATGTCATAGAAGGTCCGCATGAAGCACGACCCAATCTACCCACTTCATTCGATACTGACGTTAAATAACGTGTTATTTGAGCCAATGTATACAGCAGTCTTCCCGCATATTCACTGTCCATTAATGTTTTTAAATCACCTTCGAAAACCGCTGCATCAACCTTCGGTAAATCACTCAGACCTTTTCCTATATCAACCAATCGATGCAACGCGCTCAATAACGCCTGCTGGTCGGCAGAGGAATAGTCCAAAGGCAGAAAGCCATTAGATACACTAAAAAATACTTTCCCCTCCGCACCATTAAAAAGCGCATTTCCAAAAGCTACCGGCAACTCAAGACGTTTTTGTTCGGCCATTCGACCTAACTCTTTCGCCAATTCCACATCCGTAATATCACACGATTCAATAGCTCGGATAATATCCAGTTCATACAAGAATCGCTGACTATCAGGCATAACCTTACCAAGAATACTGTTTTTTTTACCCGCTATCATGCCAACATCACAATACTGCAGAGATAAAAAGTCTAACAATCCAATATCAAATGTGGATAACACCTTCTGACGATCTCGTAATGCAGGCAAGTTCATTGGCATTACAATTGCTTGTGAAGGAATAGATAGGGACTGAGAACGAGCTAAATCTGTTACATATCCCGATAAAACAACCTCTGGTTTAAAGCGAGTATCACAACCACTAAAAGCAACGAGTATAATACTGCTCAACAGAATCATTGAAAGAAAGGGTTTTACTAACATGAACAAGCTACTCATTCAAAAACGTGAAGAAATATCAGAAACACGTGTCGCTAAAATGGTTTTTCCAGCCACAACAAATCACTATGACACATTATTTGGAGGTATCGCACTTCAGTGGATGGACGAAGTGGCTTATATTGCGGCAACGCGTTTTTCAAGAAAAACAATGGTGACCATTTCGACAGAGCAGATCGATTTCAAACAACCCATCCCTTCTGGAATCTTGGTAGAATTAATTGCTCGTGTTGTGCACGTTGGTCGAACCTCTTTAAAGGTAGAAGTGTCTATTTTTCTCGAACAACTAGACAGCGATAAACGCACAAAAGCCGTAACAGGACATTTTAACTTTGTCGCCGTCGATGAGAATAAGAAACCAACCCCTATCTTTGATGACAAAAATACCCAGTAAATAACCTTATGAAAAATAGTAAGTGATGAGCAACCATATTATCGTTACTCATCACTTATAGGTTAGTTGGCGTGGCGTTTCGCAATTTCTGACGCGAGCTCATCGAAACTTTTTTCAGATTCTAGTTTTTGAAACAAAGCGGCTTCATTTCTCATAGAAGTACGCAAAATACTTTCCGCAATACCTTCCGCTTGTGCTGGGTCTAGACCCACTAATACAACCAGACCACCAGACGGCGTTGGCATTTGACGAACCACTTGAGAACCAATCAATTTTTGCTCAGTCACTTGTTTGGTTACAACACTGTTCACACGATCGACTGTTTCTGCATCGCCAGCGCCTGTGGTCTCAACGTACTGCTTAACCATATTTTGCAAGTCAACACTCAGCACTTGGGCCAACTCTACTCGAGCGGCTGTCGCAGCCATTTGTTTCATATAATTGGGTCCTGCTGCCGATTTTTCACTGTAGCCAACAGCAGACAAAGCCACACCCTCTAGTGGCGCACCACAAACCCAATCAGGTGCCGCTTGATTTGAACCATCTGCGAACACACAGTCTGGAACGGCGACCGCTGGGGTGTTAACAACATCTTTACTACACGCCACTAAAGCAACACTGGCAACCAAGACAACTGCAAGTTTCAATTTCATCGTACTTCCCTTCATTAATAAGTAAGTCCGCCATTAAGGCCGATCGATTCATTGTGGTTAATTAATATTAGACCATTCTATCTTAATTGATTTATTCCATTAAGCACAAAAAAAGGGTGCTACAAATAGCACCCTTTTTAAACCTATCTTTCAACTAAGTCATTACTCAGTGTAAGCGGCTTTTTCTTCTTCCGTTACGTCTTTCATAGACAATTTAATACGTCCACGCGCATCAACATCTAGAACTTTAACGATAACGTCTTGACCTTCAGAAAGGAAGTCTGTCACTGCACGGATACGCTCTTCAGCGATCTGAGAGATGTGAACCAAACCATCTTTACCAGGTAAGATATTTACGAAAGCACCGAATTCAGCAAGACGAACGACTTTACCTTTGTAAAGTTTGTCCACTTCAGCTTCCGCTGTGATTTCATGAATTTTCAACAAAGCCGCATCAGAAGACGACTTATCAGCCGCATAAATACGTACTGTGCCATCATCATCAAGATCGATAGACGCACCCGTTTGTTCGGTAATAGAACGAATCATCGCACCACCTTTACCGATAACATCACGAATTTTCTCAGGATCAATTTTGATCGTCGCCATAGATGGCGCATTTGGAGAAACTTCTGGACGAGCATAACCAATGACAACAGCCATTTCACGCAGGATGTGCTTACGCGCTTCCATTGCTTGAGTTAGAGCGATATCCATGATTTCTTCATTGATACCTTCGATTTTAATGTCCATTTGAAGCGCTGTAATACCTTCTTCTGTACCAGCAACTTTAAAGTCCATATCACCTAGGTGATCTTCATCACCCAAGATGTCAGTCAATACAGCAAAACCATCGTCTTCTTTAATAAGACCCATTGCGATACCAGCAACTGGGGCTTTAAGAGGAACACCTGCATCCATCATCGCCAACGACGCGCCACAAACAGACGCCATAGAGCTTGAACCGTTTGATTCAGTGATCTCAGAGACGATACGAATTGTGTATGGGAATTCATCTTCGCTTGGCAATACAGCTTGAACACCACGACGAGCTAAACGACCGTGACCAATCTCACGACGACCAACACCGCCCATGCGACCACACTCACCAACAGAGTAAGGAGGAAAGTTGTAATGCAGCATGAAGCTGTCTTTACTTTCGCCAGTCAAGCCATCTGTCATTTGCGCATCACGGCTTGTACCTAGAGTACAAGTCGCAATTGCTTGTGTTTCACCACGAGTAAACAAAGCAGAACCGTGAGTTTTGCTAAGCATTCCCACTTCAACGCTGATTGGACGAACTGTTTTATTATCACGACCATCAATACGTGATTGACCATCGATAACACGACGACGAACAGTACGTTTCTCAAGTTTAGAGAAAGCACCCGTAACGTCGGCTTCAGTAAACTCACCACCTTCAGTAACCAAAGCGGCGATCGCAGCATTACGTACTTCGCCTAATTTAGCGTAGCGCGCCATTTTTTCGCTGATGCCATAAGCATCTGCAACTTGATCGGCATAACCTGTTGCCAATGCGTCGGTCAATGAAGCATTTACTGTTTCTGCTTCCCATTCCCAACGAGGCTTACCAGCTTCTGCTGCAAATTCAGTAATCGCAGAGATAGCGACTTGCATTTCTTTGTGCGCGTAAAGAACCGCACCCAACATTTCGTCTTCCGTTAGCTCTTGAGCTTCAGACTCAACCATTAGTACAGCGTCTTTTGTGCCCGCCACAACCATGTCCAACAAAGAACCATCTAAGTCAGAATAGCTAGGGTTAAGTATGTAACCAGACTCATCATTGAAGCCAACTCGTGCTGCACCGATTGGTCCATTGAAAGGAATACCAGAAATAGTCAATGCGGCAGACGTTGCCAACATAGCCGCAATATCAGCGTCTAAGTTAGTGTTAGTCGACATAACAGTACAAACGACCTGAACTTCGTTCATGTATCCTTTAGGAAACAATGGGCGAATTGGACGGTCGATTAAACGAGAGGTCAGTGTTTCTTTTTCAGAAGGACGACCTTCGCGCTTTAAGAAACCACCTGGGATTTTACCGACAGCGTATGCACGCTCTTGGTAATGAACAGAAAGAGGGAAAAAGTCTTGACCAGCTCTTGCTGTTTTAGAACCTACTACTGTGGCAAGTACTTGTGCATCACCAATAGTACATAATACAGCACCTGTCGCTTGGCGAGCGATACGGCCGGTTTCGATAGTAACGGTGTCGTTACCAAACTGGAAAGTTTTAGTTGTAATACTCACGCGTATTCCTTTTCATTAAAAAAATCACTTTCTCCCAAAGAGCATCTTTTTAAGCCAGTACTCATATGAACTCTTTTATCTCTTAACTCGCTACGAGAAAAGCACATATGAAGTACAGGCTATCCCTTGGGAGACCAATAAAAAAAGGGCCATAATAATTTATGGCCCTTCCTCAGTCTTAGCGACGCAGACCTAGTTTTTTGATCAAACCAGTGTAACGAGCTGCATCTTTACGCTTAAGGTAATCCAACAACTTACGACGTTGGTTTACCATGCGGATTAGACCGCGGCGAGAATGGTGGTCATGGATATGAGCTTTAAAGTGACCTTGTAGACCTTCGATGTTCTTAGTCAACAATGCTACTTGAACTTCAGGAGAACCCGTGTCGCCTTCTGCTACTTGAAACTCTTTAACCAACGCTGCTTTTGATTCTGCAGTTAATGCCATAATCTTTTTCTCCAAATTAATATGCTATTTAAAAGTAAAGGATAGCCGAGCATATTTTCAGTTATCCTATGCGAGCCAGTCTAACACTAAACGTTAGCCAACTCACTGGTATTTACGAGTCTATGCGGCCTAATAATCGTATCTTTCAATACTCCTAAGCCCAAAAACCGCTGGGTGTTTTGATCGTATAACCTAACTAAACTACCATCTGGAAATGAAGTTAGATTAGAGACACTTCTACCAAATAGCATTTCTCTTGTGTCTTCAGCAAGTAATTCTACTCTATTCAAATGTTCAACAGCAGTATCCATTGTCATTAAATAGGCATCTAACTCAGCTTCACCTTGCTCAGCAATGCGTTCGAACTCTTCCAGTGTCAACATACGGTCTGGCGAATAGCCTGCCGTAGACACTCTGTACAATGAATGCAAATGAGCACCACAACCAAGTGCCTCCCCTATATCTTCACCAATAGTTCGAATATAAGTGCCCTTGGTACATTGAATATCTAACGTCAGCGTGTCTTCCGTTCTAGACAAGAGAGTCAGATTAGCAATAGTAACACGACGGCGTTTTCTCTCTATAACAATGCCTTGGCGGGCATATTCATACAAAGGCTTGCCTTCGTGCTTCAGTGCAGAATACATAGGTGGTATCTGTTCTATCTCACCTCGAAAACAATCCAATACTAGCTCAAGTTGTGCATCAGTTAGCGTTGGAATCGCCTCATCAGTCAGTATCTCACCCTCACGGTCTCCCGTAGTGGTTCTTTTTCCTAACTGAATACAGGTCACATAACGCTTATCTGCATCCAATAGGAATTGTGAAAACTTGGTCGCTTCACCCAAACACAATGGCAACATACCGGTTGCTAAAGGGTCAAGCGCTCCAGTGTGTCCCGCTTTCGCGGCCCGATAAAGGCGGCGAACACGCTGTAACGCTTGGTTCGAGCTTAAACCGATGGGCTTATTCAGTAGGACAATACCGTCTACTGAACGCCATTTTGTCTTAGACATACGAACTCATTACTCGTCTTCGTTACCGGTTTTTGTCTCATCATCACGAATTGCTTCATCGATAAGAGCAGACATTCGCGAACCATTGACCACACTCTGGTCATAATGAAAACGTAAATGCGGCATAACACGAAGTTTTACTTCTTTAGCCAAACGACGACGCAAAAAGCCTTTTGCACTGTCTAGTGCAGCCTGATTTTCCGCCAAAACTTCTGGCTGATCATCTTTACCGAGCACGGTGTAATAAATGTCCGCGTAACCTAAATCTTTTGCAACACGCACTTCGTTGACAGTAACCAATCCCAAGCGGGGATCCTTTACTTCAAACTGGATCAAGGACGCCAGCTCCTTTTGGAGCTGGTCACCAATCCGACTAGTACGACTAAATTCGCCTGCCATGATTTTTCCTATTAAAGCGTACGCGCAACTTCGACGGTTTCAAAAACCTCGATCTTATCGCCTACTTTGACATCGTTGTAGTTTTTCACACCGATACCACATTCCATACCGCGGCTAACTTCATTCACTACGTCTTTAAAGCGACGAAGAGACTCAAGTTCACCTTCATAAATAACCACATCGTCACGTAAAACACGAATCTGCTTATTACGGAATACAGTACCTTCGACAACCATACAGCCGGCAATCAAACCAAACTTAGGCGAACGGAATACATCACGAACTTCGGCAGTACCTTTAATATCTTCACGTAGGTCTGGAGACAACATACCTGACAACGCAGACTTAACATCATCAATGATGTTATAGATAATGCTGTAGTAGCGAAGATCAATGCTCTCACGTTCGATAAACTGCTTAGCAGAGTTATCAGCACGAACATTAAAACCAAAGATAACGGCATCAGAAGCAAGTGCTAATGTTGCGTCGGTTTCAGTGATACCACCTACGCCGCTAGACACAACATTTACTTTCACTTCGTCTGTATTCATGTCAGTCAATGACTTAATCAAAGCTTCAAGAGAACCACGAACATCTGCTTTTAAAACTACGTTCAAAGTACGAACTTCGTCTTTGCCCATTTCAGAGAACAAATTCTCTAATTTAGCAGAGTGCTGACGAGCAAAACGCACTTCGCGATATTTTCCTTGGCGGAAATTAGCAACTTCACGTGCTTTACGCTCATCTGAAACAACGATGAATTCTTCACCCGCTTCAGGCGTGCCATCAAGACCTAGAATTTCTACAGGAATAGACGGTCCAGCTTCATCAATTGAGTTGCCATTTTCATCTAGCAAGGCACGAACACGGCCCATTTGTAGACCAGCAAGAACAA
>CAXBGJ010000099.1:0-11838 GCA_963975045.1 uncultured Marinomonas sp.
TCGATGGCGGCAGAAATAACGCGGCCGGATTCTAACATGATTTGCGTGTTCTCGGTGCCTACTTCCGTAATTCTGGCAGAGAGGAAATTCATCTTTGGCGAACCAATAAATCCCGCGACAAACTGTGTCTGTGGGTGATGGTACAAATGCAAAGGCGAGCCAACTTGCTCGACTCGACCCTTGTTCATGACGACGATTTTGTCGCCTAATGTCATGGCTTCAACTTGATCATGAGTAACATAAACCACGGTGGCTTTTAGTTCTTGATGCAATTTGCCCAGTTCAACGCGAGTTTGCACACGAAGTGACGCATCAAGATTAGACAGTGGTTCGTCAAACAAGAAGACTTTAGGGTCACGAACAATAGCGCGTCCAATGGCAACACGCTGACGTTGGCCGCCAGAAAGCTCTCGAGGTAAACGATTCAGTAGGTGGTCTATTTTCAATTTTTTTGCGGCTTCGAGTACTTTGTTATTCACAAAAGCTTTGTCTTTGCCGGCAATTTTTAGCCCGAACGCCATGTTTTTAAACACATTCATGTGCGGATACAAAGCATAAGATTGAAACACCATCGCGATGCCACGCTTCGCTGGTGAACGACCATTGACGCGCTCGCCATCGATATACAGATCGCCTTCCGTGATGTCTTCAAGCCCTGATAATAAACGAAGTAAGGTGGATTTTCCGCACCCTGATTCGCCGATCAACACGACAAATTCCCCGTCTTTAATGTCTAGGTCGATGCCATGCAATACGTCTACATCGCCAAAGCGTTTTTTAATGTTATTGAGTTTTACACTTGCCATAAAATGAGTCTCCAACGGTCAAGATAGTGTGATTATTTGACCGCTCCGCTGGTTAAGCCGCGGATCAGTTGTCTTGAAAAAATGGTGTATAGAATAAGTACGGGAACAATCGCCAAGGTGAGGGCAGACAGTACTGAGTTCCAGTTCGTTACATATTGGCCAACAAATTGCTGTACGCCTAGGGTAATGGTGCGTGTTTCTTCCCCAGGCGCCAGAATAAGTGGGAACCATAAATCGTTCCAAATTGGGATCATGGTAAAGACCGCCACGGTCGCCATCGCAGGCTTAAGCAGTGGCAAAATGATGCAGAAAAAAATCTTATATTCACTGACCGCATCACATCGCGCCGCTTCCGTAAGTTCCTTAGGAATGGTGCGTACAAACTCAGACAATATATACACCGCGAGAGGCAAACCTTGTGCGATGTACACCAGCACCAGAGCGGTGAGGGTATTGGCAAGGTCCAGCTCGACCATCAAACTCAGAATGCTCACTGTGCCGAGCCGAATTGGGATCATAATGCCCATGGCAAATAAGAAGGTGATAATAAAATTACCGCGAAATTTATATTCAGTTAACGCCCAAGCCGCCATAGCGCCCAGCAACAGAACCAAGCCAACGGCAATCAATGTGACCACTAAGCTGTTCCATGAATACAAACCGAAATTTGACCGCAATAGTACTTCTTCAAAACCCGCTAAGGTAAAAGAGCTACTGTCAGGTAATCCCAATGGGTCTTTAAAAATCGCTTTACGGGTTTTAAACGCATTGATAATGACGACGATAATTGGGAACAGCGCGATAACGGTATAAGCCAACAAAATGGCGTGAACCGTGACACTTTTTGATACGTTGCGTGGTGAGGAAGACAAAAGCCCATTTAATAGTTTCATCATAGCCTCCTAAAATTGGAATCGCTGAATGCGACGTTGAACAAAGAAAAGAAACAGCATGACACCCACTAAAATGATTAAGAACATTAGAGTAGCAACCGCGGCGCCCATACTGGCACTGCCTTGTTGAAGCTGGAAGCCAAAGAAGGTTCGGTAAAAGAAAGTCCCCATCAAATCGGTGGAGAAATTAGGCCCTGCTAAAGCGCCCTTCACAGCGTAGATCAATTCAAATGCATTGAAATTTGCGACAAAGGTCAGAATCGAAACCATGGCAATGGTTGGCAAGATCAAGGGTAATTTGATGTACCAAAAGGTCTGCAATGGGTTTGCGCCATCGACCACACTCGCATCAACGATGTCGTCAGGAATGTTCAGCAAGGTGGCGTAAATCAGCATCATAGGAATACCAACAAACTGCCAAACAGAAATAAAACTGAGGGTGATTAAGGCGCTGCCTTCTTTGCCTAGCCAGGCATCAAAGTAGTGACCCAGACCAATGCTATACAGGAAGTTTTCAGAAATCCCCCAGATTGGGCTGAGAAGTAATTGCCAAACAAAACCAATGATCACCACAGACAGCATGGTCGGCATGAAAATGAGTGTGCGATAGGTGCCAGACAAGCGCAATTTTGGTGAACTTAACAGTACAGCAAGTAATAACCCTATTGGGTTTTGCAGCAGCATATGAATGGCAAAGAACTTAAAGTTGTTAAGCAGAGCATTCCAAAAAGCATCGGACCAATTATCGTCGGTCACTAAAGTAATGAAATTCTGTAGACCGACAAAAGTACTCTCGCCTTGTTGGGTGTCAAACAAACTTAGAAAAAGTGTGTCGAGTAATGGGTAAACGCTGAACGTAACGTAAACCAGCAACGCGGGCGTCAGAAAAAGGACGAGGTGCCAGGGAAAAGGCTTTTTTTCGTCTTGGTGGTTTGGTTGAGTCATAGCTCTGTCTCGAATAATAGTGCGGTCTCAAATAATAGTAACGTCTTGAATCATCAAAATAGGGAGGGCATTTGCCCTCCCATCGTTTTCTTAGTTTACTGTTGAGGAGCGTACCATTGCTCTAACCCTTCTTGCGTTTCTTGCGCGGCAGCTTCTGGTGTCATTGTGCCGTTGATAACTTGCGCACTGACGTTCCAAAGTTGGTTTTCTAAGTTTGGTGTACCACGAGAAAGGATCTGGTAAGAGTTACGAATCGTCGATTCGCAATTGTCACGCCAGCTGATAAATTCCTGAGCCACTGGGTCTTTGATCGCAATTTTATGATTCGACAGTGGGAAGAAACCCGGTACGGCATTGGCAAACAATTCCGCAAATTCTTGGCTTGCCATCCAGTTTAGTAATTCACGTGCGGCGGCTTTGTTTGTCGAATTAGCATTGATACCAATACCGATGTCTGTGTGATCACTGATGTAGCAAGCATCACCTGCTTTTGCGACCGGTGGCGGGAAGGCGCCAAATTCAAAATCGGCTTGATTGTTGAATGTTTGAATGTCCCAAGACCCTGCTGGATAAATCGCGCTGCGACCTAGTGTGAATAGGTTTTGAGAGTCAGAGTATTTCTGTGCTTCAAAACCACGACCAAGATACGGTTTCCATTTTGCTAACTCTTTCCACGTATCGACATACGGTTTGTCCGTCAGTTTGGCGTTGCCATCTAGAAGTGCTTTACGACCGGCTTCGCCTTTCCAATAGTTTGGACCTATGTTTTGAAAGCCCATTGTGGCGGTTTCCCACTGATCCGCTGTGCCCATGGCAAGGGGCGTGTAACGACTTTCGGATTTAATAGTGTCTAGTACTTTAAAGAATTCGTCCTGTGTTTTAGGTGCAGAAAGATTCAATTCTTTAAAGATCTCTTTGTTATAAATGAAGCCATGAATAACAGATGCCATTGGTAGGCAGAATTGGTCTTTGCCATCGTCGGTTACCCAAGCACTTTTTGCCACGCTAGAAAATTCACCCAAGCCTTTTAAATCATTCAGTTTGTCTAAATAACCATTTTCAAACAGCGTTAATGAGGTATCAAAAGGACGACAAGTAATAAGATCACCAGCCGTACCGGCCTGCAGTTTTGCTTGTAAAGCTGAGTTGTATTGCGTTGGTGGCGTTGGCGAGAAATAGACTTTTGTGCCGGGGTGGCTTTTATTAAAGGCGGGAATAATAACGTCTGACCAGATATTTGCGTCGTCACTACGCCAGCTTTCGATGTTTAAGGTTCCTGCCGCATTGGCCATGCCTGCACTGCTTAAAACAACAGCAGTAGCGAGAGCATACTTTGATACGGACAAGATTGAATGAGCATTCAGCATGTTTGTTCTCCGATTGTGTTGGTGATTTTGTTGGTTTTTTATTATTAAATACCTTCAATTGGTATTTTTTAGGTATTGTTTATTTCTAGAAATTAGCACCAATATTGCACGCAAGCAAATAAATATCTGTAAAAATAGAAAATATTTTGACCTTTATAGATCAAAGGTTCTATATTGGTATTATTGTTTTGATGGAAAATGCTTCAAAGGTAAATATGTATGCAGGTTATTATTCTTCCTACACCTAATGATGTGGCTCAGTACGCTGCCAACAGTGTGGTGGATGTGGTTACAGAAAATACCAATCCTATACTTGGATTAGCGACGGGATCGACACCGATTGCGCTTTACGATGAATTAGTCAGCCGCTGTCGAGCGGGTTTGCTTTCTTTTAAAAATACAAAAACCTTCAATCTAGATGAATACATTGGTATTTCAGAGTGTCATGAGCAAAGCTACCGCGCCTTTATGAATCGGCACTTATTTAATCTTGTCGATATTAATCCTGCCAATACGTATGTTCCTTTGGCGGACAGTTTGGATCCAGAGGTTCTTGCACGCAATGCAAAGGCTTACGAGTTAGAAATCGAGAGGTCAGGCGGCATAGATCTACAAATACTGGGTATTGGTGTGAATGGACATATTGGCTTTAACGAACCCACGTCCAGTTTTGCGTCAAGAACACGGATTAAAACCTTGTCTAAATCGACGGTAGAAGCCAATAAGCGTTTTTTTACCGAAGGAGAGTTTCAGCCCCACTTAGCCATTACCATGGGGATTGGTACTATTCTGGAGAGCGGCGCTATTTTGCTCATGGCAACAGGAAAAGGCAAAGCGCAAGCGGTGAAAGATATGATCGAAGGGCCGCTGACGTCCATGTGCCCAGCGTCCGTTTTGCAACAGCATAAAAAATCAATCGTGATATTAGACGAAGAGGCGGCCAGTTTGCTGGCGTTAAAAGAATATTATTTATGGTGTGAAGAAAAACGCCAGCAGTTGTATAAAGGAAATTTGTTATGACTGGCCTGTATATTGGCGTCGATGGCGGTGGAACTTTTTGCCGTGCACGTCTTGTTAACAGTGAGGGGACGGTGTTAGGTGAAGCCGTCGCGGGCTCTGGTAATCCACGTATTGGTATTGACGCCGCGTGGCAAAATATAACCAATGCCTGTTTAGAAGCGTGTCATCAAGGGAATGTTGACCCTAATGATTATTCCAAAATCACACTTGGATTGGGGCTTGCTGGGGCAAATCAGCCGCTTGAGCAAGAACTGGTTATTGCTCAGTCATCCCCATTTGGGCGTCGTTATTTATTGACCGATGCGCACTCTGCTTGTCTTGGTGCATTTGATGGACAAGATGGCGCTTTACTTATTTTAGGTACGGGCAGTTGTGGTGTTTTTTATCAGAATAAACGATTTCATATTGTCGGCGGCTGGGGCTTTCCATTATCGGATCAAGGCAGTGGTGCTCGTATTGGGCTGTCTGCTTTAGAGCATTCATTGGCAGCGCTTGATGGCATCACGCCCACATCGCCAATGACAGACAGTATTAATGCCGAGTTTTCCTTATCGCCAGAAGAATATGTATTGTTCCAAAATCGTCAGCCGTTACCAAAAGAATACGGAGCCTTTGCTATTCAAGTTTTCGAATTTGCTCTACAAAAAGACCCTGTCGCGTTGAAGATCGTCCATGAACAAGTGGTTTGGATCAGTCAATATTTAGATTGTTTGATTGCAAAAGGCGCAAAGCAAATCGTGCTCGCTGGTGGTGTATCAGACGTGATTCAAGCGTACTTGCCGAAACACTACCTTGCTTATTTATGCGAATCCAAAGGTGACGCAATGGCGGGGGCGATATTGATGGCCAAAGAACAGATTGGAAGGATGGCAATATGACAACAATATTTGCAAGACGGCTGTTTGATGGCGAGCAGTGGCTGAGTAATCAAGAAGTGACGTTTAGCGGCAGCCAAATTGTGTCTATCGTTGCCACGCAAACGCCAAGTAATACCGTCACCGATGCCGTGGAGATTCTCGCTCCAGGCTTTATCGATGTGCATGTCAATGGCGGCGGAGGCACCTTGTTTAACCATACGCCGACGTTATCGGCCTTGGAGAAAATCGTCCAGAGTCATGCGCAGTTCGGCACGGTTGCTATGATGCCGACACTGATTTCTGATGATTATACGATCATGTCTCAGGCGCATGATGCGGTGAATGAAGCTCTCGCACAAAAGATGGGTGGCGTCTTAGGTTTGCATTATGAAGGCCCTTATTTAAACCCTGTGCGCAAAGGGGTTCATAATGAATATCAACTTCGTCAGCCAAATGAAGACATTCTCGCGACGTTACTGGATGTCAGTTGCCGCGGGAAACTGATGGTAACCTTGGCGCCGGAACAGGTACGGGCAGGTTTTATCGAATGGTTAGTATCTGAAAAAGCCATCGTTTGTATTGGGCATTCTGCGGCAACGTATGAACAAGCGATGGCGGCTGTAAACAGTGGTGCCCGAGGCTTTACGCATTTATTTAATGCCATGACACCACTGACAAGCCGTGAGCCCGGCGTGGTTGGTGCCGCTTTACAAACAGACAAACCAACATGGTGTGGCTTGATTGCGGATGGTCATCATGTTCATCCCGCCTCCATGCGAGTGGCAATTGCAGCAAAAGGATGCGAGCACATCATGCTGGTGACCGATGCAATTCAAAGTGTCGGCTCAGCTGAAACCGAGATGGCGTTTTTAGGTAAAAAAGTACGTCGTAGTGAAGGCCGAGTAACCACGGAAGATGGCACTTTAGCCGGGTCAGATCTGGACATGGCAACGGCGGTTCGAAATACTATTTTTCAGACGGGTCGAACTCCAGCAGAAGCTTTGCAAATGGCGTCTTTAAGGCCTGCTGAGTTTTTAGACATAGACGATCAGTTCGGTCGAATTAAGCCAGACTATCGAGCCAGTCTGGTAGCGCTGAGTGAAGATTATCAAGTTCAGAAGACGTGGATTGATGGAAAAGTAGCGTGGTGTTGATTGACTTATTTTTGTATTTAGCCTGTTGTGGTTAACAATAAATAATTCCCGTGCCATTATTACCTATGTCACGGATTTTTTATTTGAACACTCTGGAGTGGAATGCATGTTACGTCGATGTTTATTAGGGTTAGCAACCGTTTTTTTATTGGCCGCTTGCAGTAGTCACTCTATCCAAAATCCGCAGGTTAAAGGCGATACCGTGAGTTTGCCTTTGTTGCACGGTTGGCATGATGATCAAGAAGTTTTGTACATCACCACGGATGTGTCGGATCAAGCGGTTGCTAAGGCAGAGAACGCCAATTATGCACCACGTTTGCGTGACGCCGTACCGAATTACCCAAAGCCTCCGCAAGTTAAGACAGTGCTAGAAAGGGTGTATGCTTTTCCGAATAAAGAGCAGGCTTGGAGTGTGTTTGCTTCCGTGCCTCATCCATTGGGGCATTTGAGTAAAGACACGCATTATTCGCCACTTTGGCTGATGTATGTCGTCGTCTGGAAAGACCCGAGTAAAGCACAAGAATTGACCTCCGAAGAGGCCATTTTTGTTGCAGAAGATCAGGGCTTGGTCACCATCGAACGAACCGATATTGTGCTCAATTGCCCTATTATTCCTTTTGCGCTGGGTGCTTAGAGACTTAGATCAAATATTCGACACCACTTTGAGCATATCGATAAACGCGTCGACCGATTCTACTGACGCTGATTCGTGCATGGTGTGATAGCCGATGGTTGGCATCTGTATGGTGGTGCCATCCACTAAGCCATTGGACGCCGCAATAATACGACCCAATTCCGTACTGCCCAATGAACTTGGCGGCAAACCTTGCTCTGCTCGCTTGGTGTTTTCTTCTTCTACATAACGGTTTTTGTACAAATAACTAATATTGTTTTTCTCACACAGAGCTTCTAGCAGCTTGGTGCTGTCAGGGTTGAACGTCGCGTTGGCGTCTTTTTCGCGAAGCACGAGAAGTTGTTTGTTGGCGGCTTCAATGTTCGGAAATGGACTGGTGTCGAGCACAAACAAACGGTTTGTTGAACCACCAAAACGACGGAACCATTCCAATAAATAACGCCAGCTTTTACCGGCTTCTTCTTGAGCGGTGAAAAAGGCGGTGCCCTTAAATCCGTGATCGAATAAATGAACCAAAGCGGCGGCTGAAATCACGTTATCGAGCTGACCTTCCAAACGATTGTTGACCAAATGAAGCTGATCTTTAAACGCGATTGGCGTCCCCGCGACAACGCCTTCTAAACCGTCAATTTCAAAAATTAGGTTGTTTCTAAATTCGCAAACGTAAGACTTTGTGATCACGCCTTTACCACGATAAATGCCGGACCAAGGTTCGTAGGCGTACACTTCTTCATGGTTGAAGCGCCCTGTCACTTTAGACATCAACTCTTCTGATACCGAGTTATTGAGTAAGTCAGTGCGATTTGCCGAAACAAATGCCGCGTATTGGAATTCGTTCGGACCAGTACACACTAAACCGTGACGATCTATATGAGCCGAAAACATGGTGCTGAACGGATCGCTGCCTTGAGCAACCAACAAACCTTCGTACCAAGTGACTTTTGCTCCTCGTTCTTCCAGTTCGCGCTGCAATACGCGGAAAAATGAATGTTCCGCACCAACCACACTGGGCGCGCGAATGAGCAGTTTAAGCAGATCGATAAAGTCATCACTAGGCATGTGAAAAAGTTCCAAAAATAGGCAAGAGACAAGTTGTGGTTATAAACCGATTTGTCTGATTTACATAATGTTTTTTTGATTATTTCTCTACAGATGACATGCCTTTGAGTAATAAACCAAAGATATCGGCCCCGGTAATGATACGTTTTTCACTTCCCCAAACTAATAAAATATCGTGTTCAATATCGCCATCAAAATTTTTATCGGTTGACGCATTCAATTTCATTTTAAGCATTGCATCGTTTAATGGTGTGGATTCATCGGTAATAACCACAGGACGATGGCAAAAATTGTATGGATCGAAGCTATCTTGTTGGTATACAGCCGCTCTAGAAAAACCATCTGCGTCTAATGCCAGCAGAGGATCGCCTTCAATGTTCGTTAAGATAATCCAGCGATGGTCGGTTTTATTGATTAACCTAAGAAAAGGATCATCAGCATTTTTTTTTAACTCTGGAATAATAGGTAAATCCAATTTTGTCGGTAATGCAATAATGGAATTAGGGTCGATTATTTCACCTTCTTGTGTGACATGAATTTCATCAAGCGCGAAAAAATTCAATGCACCAATGCCTTCTACCTGATTTAAATCTGCTTCTTCCGCCGTTATATGTTGACGAATAATATTGCGCAGTTCACTTTCTTCAAGGTATGTAATACCTTCCTTTCCTAACCAAGCATCAAGGATTAATGCCGTTGGTTTTGCAACAGGATAAAACAGAATTTGATAAAAACGAATGATAGGAGATAAAAGATTTCCCATCTTCAATGCATTACGCGAAAAATAGGCTTGCGGTGTAATCTCACCGATAACCGTAATCGCAATAGTTGAAAATAAGAAAGCGCCTAACCCTGTCAGCACTGAGTCTGATAGCATGGTTAATAAAACATTGATGCCCACATTGCCCCATAAAATAGTGGCCAATAAAAAATTAGAATCGTTCCTTAGTTTTAATACTGTTTTTGCGGCTTTATTTCCCTTCTTCGCTTCAACATCCAGGTGCAGTCTGCTGATGGAAAAAAACGCAAGATTCAGCCCTGAAAAAATAGCAGACTGTGAAATGCAAAGCGCGATGGCACACCAAGTAATAATTTCTGTTGTCATGTAATTGCCTAATAATCTGGCTTTAAGCCGTCTTTGAACGTTTGTTGTTGAATGTTAAACTGAAGATTATCTTCCCAGATATCTTTACAACAAACCAGTTTACTTTGACACTGTTTACGTTACTCTCTCTTTACATAAGGTCTCATGATGAGAGGGTTTATTAGAAAAAAATCACGTATCAACGGCGCTATTACGTCGTTTTCGATCTTTCTCTGTTGGCGACCTTTCTTTGTTATTGGTAAAAAGTATGACTCTTAGTGTTTTATTCATACTGTTGGTTCTGTGTTTTTACTATCAGGTTTATTGCTTCGGTTTTAATAAATTTAATTATTATTATTTTAATAATATAACGACAATTTGAAGTGATTATTTATTAATGTGTTGTTAGAAAGAATATTATTATGGAAGAAGAGCAAACCCCATACAAAAAAGACATCAGTAAAATCAGAATAAGACAGATTTTATTTTCTTGGTCAATCTCCTTTATTTTGATTTATGTAGGATTTTATTTAACCGAAGAGAGTTTTTTACAACTCGAATGGTTAAGTCGAAGTGGTTGCTTGATTGTTTTGATCGGTGTCTGGTCAAGCATTAGTGGCATCATACAAGAAAGAGTGTTGATTGATAGATTGAATATTCAGCATAAAATTGAACTGTCTCGTGCAAAAATAAAGTTGAGAAAATTTAAAGCACCGCAAGAATACATAGACAAAGAAATCGATTCGATAAAAGAAAAATTCGAAGAGAAAATGGATGAACTTACCGTCAATGTCAGGTTTCAGCTTGGCGTACTCGAAGTGTCATTATTGATGACAGGTACGTTTATATGGGGTTTTGGCGATCTATTTTTTAAAATTAATATGTAATGTTTTATACGCTTCTATAGAAAACGTATAAAACAGACAATATTGAAAATATCTAATTTATTGATTCATCACAACGACACGTTGCGCCGTTGTCTCATTAGAAAGACAAAAGCGATGCCGCCAGCCAGTCCCGTTAAAATACCAATTGGCATGTCTTCTGGTGGCATGATGATCCGAGCGATAATATCGGCCGCGACTAAAAATAGTGCGCCAAGTAACGCAGATAAGGGTAAGACTTTTCGATAATCACCGCCAACCAACAAACGCACAATGTGCGGCACCATTAAGCCAACAAAACCAATAACCCCAGAAAACGCCACTGCTGCCCCCGTGAGCAATGCACACACCACAATTACGATGAGACGAAAACGCCGTACCGGCACACCTAACGTGCTGGCCGTTTCATCGCCTAATGTCATTGCGTTCAAATAGCGGGCTTTGTGGATCAGATAACTCGCGCCGAATAACAAGGTGAAGAAAGGAAACCAAAGCTGTCCCCATTGTGCGAGTCCCAATCCGCCGAGCATCCAGAAAATAACGGTGTGCGATGCGCGATGATCGCCCATAAAAATAAACAAATTGCCTAACGCCGTCAAAATAAACGCCACCGCGACACCGGCCAATATTAAACGTCCGGCATTGTGTGCCATGGAAAAATTCGCCACCGCCAATACCAGAAACATCGCCAACAGCGCACCGAGAAACGCAAACACAGGCACGGTCACCACACCCAGCACCATGCCGGTATGCAATAACGCGATGATGGCACCTAAGGCGGCACCCGAAGAGATGCCCAATAAATGTGGATCGGCTAACGGATTACGAGTTACCGATTGCAACGCGGCACCCACTATCGCCAGTGCTGCGCCAACAATCGCCGCAAGAATGACTCTGGGCATGCGAACGGCCCAGATAATATTTTCACGGCCCATCGACCAGCTCGGCAATCCATTGGTCAATGACAACTTATGCGCGATAACGCCCCAGACCGTTGACTGACTAATAGAAACAGACCCAACACCAATCGCAACGCCCATTAGCAGGATTAGTAAGATCGCTAAAGTCGGTAATAAAATACGTAAAGGCACATGGGCGATCAGAGAGACTTTTTTGACTGGTTTCATAGCGCGGC
>CAXBGJ010000100.1:0-11444 GCA_963975045.1 uncultured Marinomonas sp.
TTTCTTCAATGGAAGACGGAAGGTGAGAGCAATAAATCACTCAGTCTCTTCCCCTTTCTTCAAGGGGAAGACGGAAGATGGGGTTCTCCCTCGAATTATCAAACACCAAAGTAGTTTGCTAGGCGATTGAAAAACAGCTTAGGCGCGAATGTAAGACCAACCTTTTGTTTGCTGATGAGCAAGGTACTGAACCGCTGCGTCGACTTGCTTAACCTGAGGTTGAGCGGAAAGTGTTTGAGCTTGCAGACTATTACGACAAATCACCAATCGACTTAAAATATCCTCGTCACTTAAAGTGACAGCCAACGCCGTCGCAGGACCATTCACGACGATCTCCACTTGGGCATCAGATTCCAATTTAAGCAAATTACGAGCGTTATTCTGAGCTCGTTTCAAAGCATCCACTGTTGGCGCGTGGATCAACAACTTAGTAACAGCCATAACGGTATCCTTTTAAAAATCAAAGTGCGTTTGCAATGTCTTGAGCTAGTTTTTGCAATGCGTCTGTGCCGCGACGACGCGGACGAGGCAGGTCTATGTGTTTATCTAACACTATGTTCGCAGGCGAGCCAGACAACACCACCACACGGTCTGCCAAATATATCGCTTCTTCAATGTCATGGGTAATAAACATCACCGCTTTGCGAGTCTGTTCCCAGATCGCCAATAACTGATCTTGTAAATGTTGACGGGTGATGGCGTCTACCGCACTGAAAGGTTCATCCATTAATAACAAGTGAGGCTGGACCGCCAATGCTCTGGCAATGCCGCCACGCTGAACTTGCCCACCAGACAATTGGTGTGGCCAACGCTCAGCCAATTCTTCAAGTCTAGCCAGTTTCAGCACTTCATCCACGCGGGCGCGTTTCTCATCTGCCGTCAATTTAAGCCCTTTTAGGCCGTAAGCCACATTGCTACGCAATCGACGCCAAGGCATTAAACGACCATCCTGAAACACAACCCCACGAGAGCGTCGAGTATCATCTTCTTCAACATGAAGAGAGATGTTGCCATGACTTGCCGTCGCTAGGCCTGCAACACAACGCAACAGCGTCGATTTACCAACACCAGAGCCACCCACGACCGCGATGAACTCACCGTCTTCCATTCGAAGATTCAAATCAGCAAAAACTGGCTCTGGATTGTTATCATAGTGATAACTTAAGCCTTCAATATTTAGGATGGGCGCCATGTTAACACTCGCTTTTCAATGAAACCAAACAGGGTATCGCTCAGGGTGTAAACCAGAGAAATAATCAGCATGTAAACCACAACCACTTCGTAAGCACCTACGCCAGCGGCTGAATTCATCTCTTGTCCCATTCCAGGAACACCCAGCAACTCAGCGGCGATTAACGTCATCCAAGCTTGGCCAATTCCGGTCCGGATCCCAGAGAAAATGCCCGTTGCCGCTCCCGGTAAAGTCACTTGAAGTGCCTGACGTAAATGCCCATTTTGACCAAAAGCACGCGCTAATTCATAAAAACGAGAATCCACGTTACGTACAGCAGAATAGGTCGCAAAGTAGTTTACCCAGAACACGCCTATCGCAATCACAAAGGCGGCTCCGGCATGGCTGACTTTGAACCACGCAATGGCAAAGACAACCCAAGCCAAGGGAGGAATCGGTCGAAGAATTCGTGCTAACCAAGCGTGTAACGCGTCTACCAAGGAGGAAGAGGCCGCCAACGTACCGACTAAAAAGCCAAGAAAAGTCCCAATCGCCAAGCCCCAAGCGTAGTGAATCAAACTAGAAAGAACCGCAGGCATCAAACGCTCGGATGTCCACTCATCGACCAGTGCTTGTGGCAATCTAAATGGGTCTGGTATGGTGCCTGCTGCTGCCCAACCTGCTGATTGGGCGTATTTCCAGAGCATGACAAACGCCGCCACACCGATGATTCCTAGTAAAGCACGTCCTAATCGGGTACGTGTTAAAGGATGAGCCTGTGATGCCATGACGGGGAATTACTCCTTAACTAAATCGTTATAAAAACGAACATCAAACAAAGCTTCGAGGTCGACTTTGACTTTAAGTGTGCCTTGGCTGGCTTGAAAATCATGCATGATACGAGTGCCGTCAATAATGGCATTCGGATTGGCTTGGAACTGATCATGTGAGTTTTTCAACGCATTTAAGACAATCTTTTCTGGTAAGCGACCGCCACCGACATATTTACCAACGGATTTCAGCGATTTTTCTGGATCATTACGCAATTGGTCGGTTGCCGCGATGTGCGCTTTTACTAATGCTTTCACCAACTCAGGGTGCTCATTGATTAATGATTCACGCACAACCAACACCGCACCGGGCTGATTAGGAAACATACCAGAGCCAGATGCGACGACTTTCGCATCGGATTTTCGGTCACGAATAATACTGACTACTGGCTCCAAAATCGCCGCGCCGTCAACAGCTTCGGTCATTAGAGCTTGTTGAACTTGAGCGGCACCTTGGTAAATAATGTCGATGTTTTGCTTAATCTCATCGCGGCTCATGCCTAACTGGTTTTGCAACCAATACTGCAACACCGTTTCTGGCACAGACCCTCTAGGGAAAGTGGAAATAACCGCTTTACGACCTTTATCCGCCATGAAGCGGGCAAACGCGGTTTTTGCATCACCGTTATCAAAGTATGGAGACAAGCTACCTAACGCCACCATGCTGATTTGCTCAACAATATTAGAAGCGACTACTTTAATATCCGCTCCTTTAGCGCGAGCAACCATGGCTGGCCCAATACCAAGATAAGCAACGTCTAACTGACCGGCCAACAGCGCTTGTACAATGGCTGGCCCATTTTGAAACTGAAACAATTTAGGATCGCTAACCCCCGCATTTTCCAAGGTATCACCCTCTAGAACAATAAACGCTTGGGAAATAGGAATAATAGGCATATAGCCAATTTCAAGGAATTTGTCAGCAGCGGCTACTAAACTACTCCAACCACCCAAGAACAAAGCCATCAGAGTTATAAATTGGCGCATCAGAGCACTCCAGATAATTAAAATTTAGGTATTAATTATATATAAATTAAAAGAATATTAAAACCACCCTAAAGACCGTTTTGAACTAAGTAAATAAGCCATTTTGTAGAAAAAATGGCAAAATGGTCGACCCCCTTTTTGCTTAAAAGCACCTTCGCCAAAGCAGACCCAATCGCTCGACACTGTCGTTTGACTTCGTTTTAGGGTTTTGCTTTGTCTCTTTGAGGCTTCATAATCTAAACTTGCTCTGGAAATAGGTGCTAACTGGGGCTACATTGAATTTTCAATGGAATGAAAAGTACAATGACTAGGATGGTCGACTAACCAAACTCTCTTTTTTTTGTTCCCTTTTTTCAATTTAACGGATAATTTAACTCATCTTTTGCACTCGTTATCCGTAACCTAAAGGGTTACAATAGATATGATTAATAGCTTTATACATAAAGGCCTTCAGAAGTTTTACATCAACGGGACTACATCTGGTATTCAGAAGAAACACGAAAAGAAACTTCGCCTTATTCTATCGAATCTTGATCAAGCGGAATCTCCCGATGATATGGATTTACCAGGTCTTTTTATGCATAAACTTATTGGCAACAGAAATGATTTTTGGGCAGTGAGAGTTAGTGGTAATTGGAGAATAACCTACCGCTTTATTGGTCGAGATGTCGAAATTGTTAATTACGAGGATTATCACTAATGAATATGCATAACCCAGCGCACCCTGGTGAGATACTCAAAGAGCTTATTATAGACGCACTAGATCTAACGATAACTGACGCCGCAAATCATCTGAATATTAGCCGTAAAACCCTTTCTAAAGTATTGAATGGCAAAGGTGCAGTGACACCTGAAATGGCTCTTCGACTAGAACTGGTTTTTGCTAAACCGTCTGCCGATCACTGGCTTAGACTTCAAAACGCCTACGACTTATGGCAAACCAGACAAACACAAGCCTCATTGCAAGTATTGCCTTATAAACTGGCTATTGCGTAGATAACTCGTCAGTACGATATTGTAGGTAAAAAAGGTCGAACCTTTTTTTGCTCAAAAGCACCTTCGCCAAAGCAAACCCAATTGCTCGACACTGTCGTTTGACTTCGTTTTAGGGTTTTGCTTTGTTTCTTTGAGGCTTAATAATCTAAACTTGTTCTGGAAATAGGTGCTAACTGGGGCCACATTGAATGTGCAACACAACAAGTTGTTGGCACACATTACGTAAAGGAAGAAGCATGAGCACCGTCGTAAAATTTTTGATTCTATACTTGGTGCCGGTTTTATCCTTCGCAGGCGTTCTTGGTATTTACATGTTGGCATACGGGAAGAGTTTAGACAGTCCTCTAATCAGCCTTGCTCTATTCCTCGTGGTGTCTAGTTTTATCGTTTCATCGTATGTGGCGGTAATATTAATATCTCAGTTTGCTGCTAATGGGGTGATTTACTCCGGCCTTTTATTTTCCATTCTTGGTTGGCTTCTTGGAGGAATCCCCATATTTTTTTATCTTGTTATGTTTAAAGACATTTTTAGTCCATAAAACATCACTTTTCATTTCTCAACAGAATGTGTCTTACTTTCCTGTTTTTATCGAGCTGTAATAACTGTTATTCTAGCGCCATTATTGATGCAACAGAGTAGATAGAATGATTAATGACAACGATGTAATTGAAACCTTAGCCGAGCTTGAGACGTTTTTACGTGCGATAGAAACCGGAGGGCTAGGCCTTGCTAATGCGGCTGGCGTTGCGTTGGCTACAAATAATACAAACGGCCGCCCATTCCTTGCTGTGCTGGATGATAATCAGCAATTGCTCTTGGGGCGTTGGGTGAGTGCAGATGTGTATGAAAACGGCAAAGACATGGTTCGTTACGGTACGAAAAAAGTGCATTAATAAATGACGCTAATTTAGATGTAAAAAAATCCCGCTTAAGCGTTTGCCTAAGCGGGATTTTTTATGCCATAAGGAAGCTTACTGTACTAGTTCGTTGTCGGTAAATTCACCTTCAAACAAAGCCGTAGACAAGTAGCGTTCGCCAGAATCGGGTAATATCACGACGATTTTTTTGTCTGTAAACTCGGGCAGTTTACTTAATCGTTCTGCCGCAACCACGGCGGCACCACAAGAAATACCGCATAAAATGCCTTCTTCACGCATTAGACGTTTTGCCATGTCAATCGCGTCTTCATTAGTCACTTGCTCAACGCGATCCACCATAGACAGGTCTAAATTTTTCGGTATAAATCCTGCGCCAATGCCTTGGATTTTATGAGGCGATGGTGATGGCGTTTCGCCCTTCATGGTTTGTGTAATAACTGGGGAGCTGGTGGGTTCTACGGCAACGCTGATAATGGCTTTGCCTTGGGTGTTTTTAATGTAACGACTCACGCCGGTGATCGTACCGCCGGTGCCAACGCCCGCTACGAAAACGTCAATTTCACCATTGGTATCTGTCCAGATTTCTGGGCCTGTGGTTTTTTCATGAATTTCTGGATTGGCGGAATTATCAAATTGTTGAAGATGTACCACGTTTTCGTCTTGTGCAATTTCTTCTGCTTTGGCAATCGCGCCTTTCATGCCTTTCGCTGGTTCCGTTAATACGATGGTCGCGCCGAGAGCTTTCATAACTTGGCGGCGCTCTACGCTCATGCTGGATGGCATTGTGATCGTAATAGGGTAACCACGAGACGCTGCAACGAAACACAGAGCGATGCCGGTGTTACCACTTGATGCCTCAACAATCGATTTGCCTTTGCTTAGAATGCCTTTTTTCTCAGCATCCCACACCATATTGGCACCGATACGACACTTTACCGAGAAAGCAGGGTTGCGAGATTCGAGCTTCGCCCAAATATTGCCATTACCAATGCGGTTTAAACGTACCAGTGGCGTATTACCAATAGTAAGAGAGTTATCTTCAAATACGTGATTAGACATACCATTTCCTTTTTTGGTCAATGAGTGGTTGCTGCCGATCAAATGCAGCATATTGGTTTCACTATAACCTCTTCATGGGGATTAATGTTAGAATTTCCAATTATATAGATAGAAACGGCACCCGCTGCGCACTTATCAAATAACACCAGTGCCAATCAATTAGGATACTTTTTTAATACCATGCCAAATCATGCTGTGATGACACGTGATCGTCATCTTATTGTCCGTAAACAAGAGCAACTTGCTAAGCGCCGAAAAGACGGTTTACCCAGTGACCGTATGGCAAATGAACTTGACGCCATTATCGAAAAATCGAGTGCGTTGCACCAAGCGCGTACGGCTCGTATGCCTAAAATCACCTATGACGAGAGTTTGCCTGTTGCGGCCCGCGCCGATGAAATTATCAAGGCGATTCAAGAAAACCAAGTCATCATTATTGCGGGTGAAACGGGCTCCGGTAAAACGACTCAGTTGCCTAAGATGTGTTTGCAAGCAGGGCGTGGCTTAGCGGGTCTTATTGGGCACACTCAGCCCCGTCGAATTGCAGCGCGCAGTGTGGCGGAACGGATCAGTGATGAACTGCAGGTTAAGCTTGGTGAGCAAGTTGGCTTTCAAGTCCGTTTTAGCGACGAAAGTAATGAAGAAACGCTGATCAAATTAATGACAGACGGTATTTTGCTGGCGGAAATCCAGCAAGATAAACTGCTTTATAAATACGACACTATTATTATCGATGAAGCCCACGAACGCAGCTTGAACATCGATTTCTTGCTGGGGTATTTAAAACAAGTACTGGCGGCGCGTCCTGATTTAAAAGTCATTGTGACGTCCGCGACCATCGATGTAGAGCGCTTTTCAACGCATTTCGATAAGGCGCCGGTTATTGAGGTGTCTGGTCGAACCTATCCGGTAGAAGTGCGTTATCAGCCGTTATTGAGTAAGTCTGATTCGGAAGAGCTGGACGAAGACCAAAGCATGGAACATGGTGTTCTGGACGCGGTGGAATTATTGATTGCCGAAGAACGAACGTCAGGCTATCGCGGTGCCGGTGATATTTTGGTGTTTTTACCGGGTGAACGTGAAATTCGTGAGACCGCTGAAATTTTACGCCGAGCCGAGTTGCGCGGCACCGAAGTTTTGCCTTTGTACGCTCGATTAAGTGCGAGCGAGCAGCAACGTATTTTCAAATCTCATTCTGGACGTCGCATTGTGTTGTCGACCAACGTCGCAGAAACCTCGTTAACTGTTCCTGGTATTCGTTATGTGATTGATCCCGGTTTAGCGCGTATGAGCCGCTACAGTGTGCGGTCCAAAGTTCAGCAATTGCCCATTGAAAAAATCAGCCAAGCCAGCGCCAATCAACGAGCAGGGCGATGTGGTCGTGTGGCAGACGGTATTTGTATTCGCCTTTATGATGAAGCAGACTTCAGTAATCGCCCTGAATTTACGGACCCAGAAATTTTCCGTACTAATTTGGCGTCGGTTATCTTGCAGATGGCGAATTTGAAGTTGGGACCCGTTGAAAAATTCCCTTTCCTTGAAATGCCTGAAAAACGCATGATCAACGATGGCTATCAAGCATTGACGGAACTGGGCGCGTTGCAAAAAGATCGATTGACGACCGTCGGCCGACAGCTCGCCAAATTACCGATTGACCCGAAACTGGGGCGGATTTTGATTGCTGCCGAACAGCACAGTGTCTTAAAAGAAGTAGCGATTATTGTTAGTGCGTTATCCGTTCCAGATCCACGGGAGCGTCCTCAAGATAAAAAAGCGCAATCTGATCAAGCGCATGCGGTAGACAAAGACGAAGACTCAGATTTTGCCGTTTTTCTGAATTTATGGGAGCGTTATGAAAGCCAACGCCAAGAAGTATCTCAGAATCAACTTCGCCAATATTGCCGTAAGCAATTTTTGAATTTTATGCGCATGCGAGAATGGCGCGATATTCATCGTCAAATCATGATTGCCTGTAAACAGCTTGGTTTCAAAGAAGTTCAGCATGAAGAGCGTCATTATGAAGCCATCCATCGATCTTTATTGGCCGGCTTATTTACACAAGTCGCGAATAAGATGGAAGACAGTAAGGAAATGCTCGGTTGCCGTTCACGTAAATTGGCGATCTTTCCAGGTTCTATGTTATTTAAAAAACCACCACAATGGATAATGGCTGCCGAATTAGTCGAGACCAGCAAGCTTTATGCGCGTGTCACGGCACGAATTGATCCTATTTGGATCGAAGAATACGCCGCACCTTTTGTGAAGCGTCAATATTTTGATCCGCACTTTGAGCGCACTCAAGGGCGCGTCATGGCTCAAGAGCAAGTGTCTTTGTATGGGTTGGTCATTGTGGCTAAACGCCGTATAGACTACGGCCACGTCAACCCTGAAGAGTCGCGTGAAATTTTCATTCGTTCTGGATTGGTGGAAGGCGAACTTCGTACCAAACAAGCCTTTTTTCGTAAAAACAAAGCGTTGATTGAAGGGCTCGAAACGCAAGAAGCCAAACTGCGGACACGTGATATTTTAGTGGACGATGAAGTGGTGTTTGCTTTTTATGATCAGCGTTTACCCGCGGATGTGCGTAACTTAAAAAGTTTAGAATACTTTGTTAAAAAGTCTCCCGATGCGTTGTTTATGACTCGTGATGACTTGGTTAATCAAGACGTTCATGTGGACGATGTGGCGTTCCCAGACTCTTTTGGTTTGAATGGCGTGGCGTTACCGATTGATTATCAGTTTGATCCGGGCAAAGAAACCGACGGTGCGACGTTAAAAGTCCCCGTTGGGTTATTAAGACAGTTAAGCTTAGAGGATCTAGGGTGGGCGGTGCCGGGCTTTATTAAGGAGCGCTGTGAAGCGCTATTAAGAGCGCTCCCCAAAGTATTACGTCGTCGTTTTGTGCCGATCCCTCAGTTTGTGGATCGTGTCTATCCCAACTTGTCGAAAGAAAAGGGTGACTTGCTTGAGCAACTTAGCTTGCAGATTAAGCGCGAAACCCTGATTGATATTCCTCTAAATGAATGGAATGCAGAAAAACTAGATTCTCATCTTACTCTTAATCTAGAAGTGGTTGATGAACGTGGCAAGGTGCTAGGAGTGGGTAAAAATCTTGCACAACTCCAAACGCAATTTAGTGATCTTGTTCAAGAGAGCTTTGCCAAGTTTGGTACGAAGCAACATGAACAAGAAGGATTAACCACCTGGCCAGAGCAAGGCATTCCAGAGCGCCAAGAAATTAAGCAAGCGGGTATTAAAGTCACCGCATTTCCCGCCTTGGTTGCCCAAGGGGAAAGCGTTGCTTTAAAAATGTTTGATGACCGTAACACGGCGTTAGAAACACACCGAAAAGGCGTTATTACGCTACTAAAATTGACTTTAAGTAAGGAAATGCGCTATTTACAAAAGAACCTACCGCATTTAAGAGAGTCCATGTTGATCTTTTCGCCACTGGGGCAGAAAGAAACGTTATTGGATGATCTGTTGAATGCCGTGTTAGACAAGGTATTTTTGGATGGGCGATCTTTACCGCGTACAAAAGAAGAGTTTGAACAGTGCGTGTCGACACATAAGCTTAGTTTGGTGAGTGTTGCCAACGAGATGGCAGAACAGCTGTATCGGGTATTGTCTTCTTATCAGGGCGTGGCTAAAAAAATGAAAGGCAGTATTCCTCTGCCTTGGACAAGAGTGTACGGTGATATTAAAGTTCAGTTAGGTCAGCTGGTGTATCCTGGTTTTATTGGCAATACACCGTTATTTTGGCTTGGGCAGTTGCCGCGATATTTTAAAGGGATTGAAGTCAGGTTAGAGCGTTTTCAAAACCATTTGAATAAAGAAAATGCCTATGTGACGGAATTAGAAAATTTGTGGCAAACCTATGTTCGCCAGAAAAAAGCGCATGATGATAAAGTGTTATATGATCCTGAATTAGTGAAATATCGTTGGATGTTAGAAGAGTATCGTATTTCATTGTTTGCCCAGTCTGTCGGCACTTTGGAATCAATATCTGAGAAGCGTTTGGCAAAGCAATGGCAAGAAGTGAAAAAGTTGGTTTAGTGTCGGAGAAGCTCGTGTCTTTTCCATTAAGGTCATTTTAAAGGTGTGTAAAATACAATGCTAAATGTGATTGGTTCTTTGTTTTTGAGTTTACTGCTACTTTCGCAAGCGGCGGTGGCAGCAACCGAAGAGGACCCATGGGAGGGATTCAATCGCTCTATGTTTACTTTTAATGATGCCATTGATGGGGCCGTTTTAAAGCCCATTGCGAAAGGATATAAAGCGGTAACACCGAATCCCGTGCAAAAAGGAGTAAGCAATGTTTTCTCTAATCTGGGCGAAATTGGAAATATCGCTAATAATCTATTGCAAGGAAAATGGGATGAGACGGCTTCTTCTACTTTTCGTTTTTTGATTAATAGCACCGCCGGCTGGTTTGGTATTTTTGATGTTGCAAGCGAGTTGGGGTTAAAACATTATAAAGAAGATTTCGGCCAAACATTAGGTTACTGGGGCGTATCGTCCGGTCCTTATCTTGTGCTGCCATTTTTAGGTCCCTCAACGGTCCGTGATGGTTCGAGTTTGGTGGTTGAATACGCGTATATTGACGAAACAGAAGCCCTTAATTTGAACCGTGATGAGAAATGGGGATTGATTGCTCTGGACGTTGTCGATACTCGTGCTCGTTTGCTTAGTGCCGAGTCTTTGATTGTAGGAGACCGGTATAGCTTTATCCGAGATGTGTATTTACAGAGTCGAGCGTATGATGTTTATGACGGAAACCCTCCAAGAAAAGAGCAATCAGATGAAGACTCCGTAGAGGGTAGTTGGGGTGAGGATAGCAATGATGATTCCTGGGGCGATGACTCTTGGGGTGACGATGACACGTTTTCTAATAATGACCAGTCTGAAGAGACGAGCTGGTCTGAATAATTGGAGCAATGGTGATGAATGAATAAGAAGCTTCCAGTATCTCATTGGTTTAACGATGACCTTTTCAGTGAAACCTTATTAAAGGTTTTTTTACTGGTCATTGGCGTTTCCTGTCTTATTCTTATGTCTCTCAATATCCTTGCAGAACACTATGATATTGCCTTTTTTGAAACCGTTCTTTTTATCCTAACGGCCAGTCTGTGGTTTCTCCCAAGGCGATGGCAATATTACCAATGGGTCGTTCTCTTATATGTCTCCTTTATATTTGTAGGTGTTTTGGCTGCGGTCGCCTTCTCGCCTTTATTTTCAGGTCGGCAAGTATGGGTGTTAATTTTTCCCATGAGCGCCTATTTGATGTTGGGTCGACGTATTGCCGTGTGGTTAAGCGGTGTTTGCCTCATATTAGTCGCAAACATTTTATATTGGCGTTTCTATGAGCCATATGGCATTCAGCTCTTTGGCATTGTGATCAATTTAGTCTTTGCCTATCTTTTTCTTTGGGGGCTTACTCATGGCGCAGAGAAAATACATAAAAAAATGTTGGCAACCTTAACGGTAGTGGCTTCAACAGATCCTTTAACGGGCCTTGCTAA
>CAXBGJ010000101.1:0-11326 GCA_963975045.1 uncultured Marinomonas sp.
ATAAGGCTTTGCGCCTATAAAAGACGGTAAGAAACTGTGGTGAATATTAATGACTTGATGCCGATACTTTTCACACAAATATTCTGGGAAAATTTGCATGTAACGAGCTAACACAATAGCGTCCGCTTGTGCGTCATCGATGCACGCTTCAATTTTCTGAAACGCTGGCATCTTATTTTCTTTTGGCACAGGTATGCAGTGATATGGAATTTTATACCACTCAACCATGGAGCGGAGCGCTTCGTGGTTAGCGATCACGCCGACAATTTCACAGTTCAATTCACCCGTGTGCCAACGATGCATGATGTCATTAAGACAATGAGATTCTTTAGTCGCCATTAGTATTACTTTAGGACGATCTTCGCTGTCTTTAACATACCAGCGCATATTAAATTCTTCCGCGATAGACGCAAACTCTTCCCGAAAGGTTTCAACCGTAATATTCAGGCTTTCTGCGTCAATATCATGGCGCATAAAGAACCACTTCTGCTCGATGTCTGTGTGATGGCTGGCCTCGATGATAGAGCCTTGACGCTCATTCAAGAACTGGCTCACCGCCGCCACAATCCCCACTCTGTCAGGACAACTAATAACCAGACGAAATGTTTTTTTTCTCATAGTAAAAACTTCTAAACCTTTAAATTTCAGCAAGTTAAATCGTTCTTTCAACCTGCATTCATACTGTTTTTTTAATTACATCAAATCCACTATTTAAGTCTAAGACTTGTGCTTAATAACATAACATTGATGAATTTTGCTATTACGGTCAAAGTCCGGATCAAAGGTTTCATGAGTGATATTTTTCACTTCAAACTCTTGCTCTAGATCTGCATCCAAAATAAAGCGACGATAATTATTCGAAAATATTAACTCTCCGCCTTTTGCCAATCTAGCCATTGCTAAACGCAATAAATCGCCATGATCACGTTGAATGTCTAGCACATCGGCCATTTTTTTCGAGTTAGAAAAAGTCGGAGGGTCCATGAATATCAAATCAAACACATCACGACTTTGCTTTAACCATTCGATACAGTCAGCACGCTCGACTTGATGATTACGCTCGGAAAATTCATTTAATTCAATATTACGGCGCGCCCATTCTGTGTAGGTATTCGACATGTCGACACTTAATGAGCTGCGAGCACCACCTTGACCAGCATGAACGGATGCTGTCGCTGTGTAACAAAAGAGATTTAAGAAACGTTTACCGTTGGCACGATCTTGAATCAGTTTTCGTACTGGTCGGTGATCCAAAAACAAACCCGTGTCTAGGTAATCTTTTAGATTCACAATGAAATCACAGCCGTATTCTTCAACGATCATTTCGTGCTTAGACTGGTCTAATTTTTCATATTGCTCTTTGCCTGATTGACGTTGACGCTGCTTCAAGATCACATTGGATTCTGCGATATTTAACGCGGTTGGAATCGCTGACATCACTTCAAATAGACGTTGTTTAGCTTTTTCTGGATCAACACTTTTCGGTGCCTGATATTCCTGTACATGGGCCCAATCTTGATAGATATCGATCGCCACAGCGTATTCAGGCATGTCTGCATCGTAAACGCGATAACATTGAATTTTGTTGCTATCGACCCATTTTTTCATCTTTTTAACATTTTTTTGCAGACGATTGGCAAACATCTGAGCACCCGGAGTCATAACCGATTGCGCCACAACGTCTTCTTTAATTCGACCTTCTAACAGTGGGAAAATATAAGCACGACACTCAATACCACCGTTAATAACACGAGTACTTTTCTCAGGTCGTACTGGGATTTGACGAGCCAAATGGTCATTACTGGTCAGCATCATAAACTGCCATCCACGCACATGACTAACTACCCATTCACCCAATTGGCGATATAACGCAATCAGCGCCATTTCGTCACCCATCCGCTCACCGTAAGGCGGGTTGGTAATCACTAAACCTGGTAATTCTGGATTAATATCAAATTCATGCTCTTGGAAAGGTGTCATTGCAACATCGATCACCCCAACCATGCCTGCACGTTTGATGCTTTCACGAGCCGCCGCGATCGCTCTCTGATCACGATCTGTACCTTGAAAGCGCAACCCTAGTTCAGCAGGGTCTTTTTTACGATTTTTAGCAAAATCCATCAGTTGTTGCCACATACGATGGTCATGCTGTTTCCAGCCCTTAAAGCCCCAGTATTGACGCCCTAACCCCGGTGCAATATCCAAAGACATCATCGCGGCTTCCACC
This sequence comes from uncultured Marinomonas sp., assembly GCA_963975045.1. Classification (GTDB taxonomy): domain Bacteria; phylum Pseudomonadota; class Gammaproteobacteria; order Pseudomonadales; family Marinomonadaceae; genus Marinomonas. The sequence goes on from CAXBGJ010000101.1 coordinate 2,228, forward strand.
AAGAAAGTCGCGGAACCACACATAGGATCAATCAATTGCGTTAAACCGCAATCTCTTCCCCAGCCAGCACGCATCAATAGGCCGGCCGCGAGGTTTTCTTTCAGTGGCGCCATACTTCCTTGTTGACGATAACCACGGCGATGCATACTTTCGCCCGATAAATCGATGCTTACCGTGACAACTTCACGTTTAATACGCAAAGCGATACGCACATCTGGCTGCTCTTTTTGAACATTTGGGCGCTCACCAGATAATTCAACAAAATAGTCAGCAATCGCATCTTTGGCACGCACCGCACCAAACTGAGTATTACGAATATGGTGATTAGTACCGTGGCAATCAATGGCAATAGTATCGCTTGCTGACATATGATCAGACCACTTAATCGCCTTCACGCCGTCATAAAGCTCATCGGCTGAATCGATTTTAAAATTCGCGATCGGCAGCATCACTCGGGTTGCCACTCGAGACCAAAGACATGCTTTATACATACCTTCTAAATCGGTGGTTAACTTAACCTGCCCTTCGCCAAAACGGGTTTGTGTTAGGCCTTCATCATGCAGTTCTTTTTCTAAGACATTTTCCAATCCAAGAGGACAGGTTATCTCTAATGCGTAAACCTGACTTGCTGAATCCGTTGTCTGTAATATAGTGCTCATTTTAAAATTACTTTTTTAAATTTGAATGAATATTCGATATAAAAAGAAGGCGGAATCATTTTCCGCCTGCCACACAAGGCGCCCACTGGACACCTTGTTTTTCAATTCGATCTGTTTAAATGCCTAAATCAAGCTCTCGATAATAAGCGTCTGTGCTTGCTATCGCTTCTTTAATCAATTCTGGACCCTGATAGATCAAGCCAGAATAAATTTGTACCAATCTCGCACCAGCCTGAAGTTTTTCAACCGCATCCGCGCCACTTGAAATACCACCTACACCTATAATAGGCAGTGTGTCTTTCAAATGCTCCGCTAACACTTTAACTACATGAGTCGATGCGTCACGTACTGGCGCGCCGCTCAGACCACCTGCTTCTTTTTCAAACTGGTGACCTAAAACAGCATCACGAGACAGCGTCGTATTGGTTGCAATAATACCATCTACACCCTGTTCTACTAATGTATCGGCGACCATTTTAATTTCATCGTCACTCATATCTGGCGCAATTTTTACGGCCAATGGAACGCGTTTGCCATGTTCGGCTTCATAACGATCTCGAGCCGCCACCAGCGGTGCAATTAATTGCGCCAAGCTTTCTCCAAATTGAAGACTGCGTAATCCAGGTGTATTCGGCGAGCTGATGTTTGCCGTAATGTAATCGGCGTAAGGAATAACCGCTTCTAAGCACGCTAAATAATCCGCTGCGGCATCTTCCACAGACGTGGTTAGGTTTTTACCAATATTCACGCCCAATATTCCCGGATAACGATGAGACTTTATCCGTGATACTAAATGATCCACGCCTTTGTTGTTAAAGCCCATACGATTGATGATCGCGTCATGCTCAGGTAAGCGAAAAAGACGTGGCTTAGGATTACCAGCCTGCCCTTTAGGTGTCACGGTTCCTACCTCGACAAAACCGAAACCTAACCGCCCTAGTGCTTCAAATGCGTCTGCATTCTTATCCAATCCAGCCGCTAAACCCACTGCATTGGGAAAACGCAAGCCCATCACATCAACGGGCTTCGTAGATGGTAATCCACCTAAAAGCTTGTTCAAACCCAATCTGCTGCTTGCTGCAAGAAGATCCAATGACAATTCATGAGACACTTCTGGGTCTAATTTAAAAAGTAACGAGCGAGCAAGTTGGTACATAGTTAGGGCTCCTAGACAATTGAGATTAGGTGAATATTTTATCTTAGCTGTGCTATCGAATTTGAGTGACGCCAATCAATTTATTCATGTCATCAAACTCTACTTCAAACACACCGTAGATCCCTTGGTGCGTTACAAAACGCTGAAAGGCGGACAAAGGCAACTGAACTTTACGTCCATCTAGACTACTCGCGACTAGATTTTTCGCTGAACCAGCATACATAGCCTCATATTTAAAAGCGGGCAAAGCCACATTTAAAACCACTTTTGCCATTTTTTCTTCCTGTGCTTACATTACCCTTACAGATATCACTCTGTGCGTAAAGATTTGAATCCGATAAGATGAAGACTATTATATTGCGTTGACACTTTTTTTGACAGAAGTATAAGGAATCTAGGTTCGATGGTAGCTGTAATTGAACAATTAAAAGACCACCTAAATCGCGCCGTCGTCGGCCAACCAGAATTAACCCATGAATTACTCGTCGCTTTAATTGCGAATGGTCATGTGTTGTTAGAAGGACCACCAGGTATCGCCAAAACCACCGCCGCCAAAGCGTTGGCCAGTGCCATCGACAGCCGTTTCCAACGGATTCAATTTACCCCTGATTTATTACCCGGCGACGTAACGGGTTCCGATATTTACCAACAAGAAACCGGCCAGTTCAGTTTCATCCCCGGCCCCATCATGAATGATATCGTGCTGGCCGACGAGATCAACCGCGCGCCTGCCAAAGTACAGTCAGCGTTATTAGAAGCCATGGGCGAAAGACAAGTTACCGTGGGCAACCATAGCTACACTTTATCGGATTTATTCTTTGTTATTGCGACACAAAACCCGATTGAGCAAGAAGGGACGTATCCGTTACCAGAAGCTCAACTTGATCGTTTTATGATGAAGATTAACCTTGGTTATCCAAGTGCCGCTAGCGAACTAGAAGTACTAAGATTAGTGCGACAACAGGATCTTCATAAAACGTCCATAAGTACCTCTCAGCCCTTGTGTAAACCAAGCGACATTTTGGCACTGCAACAAAAGGCCTTGTCCTTATACATGTCAGAAAGTGTCGAGCAATACATAGTGCAATTGGTCATGGCCACGAGACAGCCTGAGCTTTATTTAGGCGAGGCGGGTAAAGGAACAAACTTAATTGAGTTTGGTGCTAGCCCACGCGGCACATTGGCTCTCGATCGTTGCGCACGGGCAAACGCCTTACTGGATGGACGGGACTTTGTAACGCCCGATGATGTGCGTCAAATTGCGTTACCAGTGTTGCGTCACCGCATCATTACAACCTTTGAAGCCCAAGCGGCAGGATTATCCGTTGACGATCTGCTAAAGCGCTTGATTAGCCACGTTCCGGCACTGTAACTCAAGGCTCACTAACTCAAAGAACAGCAATACAAGGCACCCTGAACGATGAGCCCATTATTATCACCCGAGTCTCCTGAGTTGGATGACGCCCATTTTGCCCTATTAGCACATTACGCTAAGCATTTAGGACGAGCACCAAAAGCCATTCGCTTTGCAACCAATGCCGGTGATCGCCGCTCTCGACAAAAGGGTCACGGCATGGAAATGCTTGAACTGCGCGCCTATCAAGCCAGCGATGACTTAAGACACATCGACTGGCGCGTTACGGCTCGTACCGGTCAAGCACATACTCGGCTTTACGCGCAGGAAAACGATCACCAGCGACTTTTATTGTTAGACCTTTCTAGTAGTGCCTACTTTGGAACACGTCACACGTTTATTTCCACACGACTGCTCCAGCTAGCAGGCATTATTGCATGGCGCTCAAAACAGCAAGGCGACACGCTATCCTATCGTTTAACCTACGGCGCAGAAGAACACGCCAGCAATAAATCTGGAACCTTGTCGTCGCTATTAAGCCAACTAAAAGATGCGTCTCACCTAGAACACCGAACCAATGAGAGTCGCCCTGATAGTATTTGGTCAAACACCTTGCTAACAAATAAGATGCACAATAAAGACGTGATTATTCTGACGGACAAACAAACGTGGAGCGACAGCGAAGAAAGCGCACTAATGCAGCTCGCCAAACACAATTCCGTTCATTGGATACAAATCATCGACAGCAATGTTTATAATCTGCCTGCAGGTCAATATCAGATGGCCGATCGTCACGGCGTCAAACAAGTGAACATTAGTAAACACAGTATGCAGCAAGCAAAAATAGATTTTTTTGAACAAAATGCGCTGATGCGTAAAAAACTGGCCGCTTTTGGTATTCGCCACCAACTATTTGACATCACCGAATCACCAGAAAAAATAGCCCGCTATTTGCTGTCTCAAGGAGCGCTACACTGATGCCTACCGCTCCCGTACAAGCAACCATAGATTTGCCTAACAAAGCGTACTTACTGCCGCAATCTGTTCCTATGTGGCCGCCTGTTTGGTGGACTTGGTTGGTCTTGGCTGCCATTGTTTTATTGATAATTGGCGTCATTATTTTCTTTTATCGACGCCATCAAAAATACGCCTATCGTCGAGAAGCACTCTCTACCATCAGAACAACATCAAGTGAATTGGCGGACAAAGCCTGCATTTTACTGTGTCATGAAATGATTCGTCGTTGCCTGATAAGTGAAGGGCAAAACGAAATAGCGGCCTTACCGAGCGCCACACTGCTGCAAAAAATTGACAGTGCCATGCCAGAAAAACACCGTTTTTCGGCACTGGGTTCTGACTTCGTAGATGGACTATACCGCGACCATATTGAGCTAACCTCGGAACAGCGGAAAAAAATGATAAACGCCACTTGCTACTGGATAAGGAGACACCATGCTTGAGCTTTCTTGGCCTTGGTTTCTGCTTATTTTACCCTTGCCATTCATGTTGTATTTCCTTCCCAAAACCAAAGTGAAAGGCGATGGCATCTGGTGGGGCAACAGGTCACAACTAATCCAACATCAGGGCAGTAATGCTCTTCCTAGAAACCCAACACTTAGATATGCCTGCTTAGCACTTAGCTGGTTTTTGTTGGTATTGGCCATAGCTCAGCCCGTCTGGTTAGGCGAACCAACAAAAGTCACACCATCTGGGCGCGACTTACTTATCGCGTTGGATTTATCGGGCAGCATGCAAGTCACTGATATGGCGCTCAATGACCAACCAGCAAACCGTCTCGACGCGGCTAAATCAGTCTTATCCGACTTTATAAAGGAACGACGAGGTGATCGCATTGGTATTATCGTCTTTGGTACGAAAGCCTACCTTCAAGCGCCGCTGAGTTTTGATACCAAGACCATTAATCAACTGGTCCAAGAATCACAAATTGGCTTTGCTGGAGAACAAACCGCCATCGGCGATGCAATCGGGCTCGGCATCAAAAGACTTGAAGACAAGCCATCCGACAAAAAAGTACTTATTCTCATGACAGACGGTGCCAATACCGCAGGGCGAGTTCAACCACAACAAGCCGCCACCTTTGCCGCGTCACAAAATGTTCGCATACACACCATCGGCATAGGGGCTGACAGCATGATTGTGCAAAGCTTCTTTGGCCCAAAAGCCATTAACCCCTCCAGCGATTTAGACGAAACCTTGTTAAAAAATATTGCAGCTCAAACTGGCGGCGAGTATTTTCGCGCCAAAAGCACCGAAGACCTACGAGCCATCTACCAGACCCTCGATGCGTTAGAGCCCACGCCAGCGGAAGATATTTGGCAGCGGCCGCTAACCAGCTTGTTTCACTGGCTAGGCTTTGGATCTGTTGCTTTTCTAGCGTTATCTTTGCTTGCCAGTCGACAAGTTTCTTTGAGAACAAGGAACTGGCGTAAAGGAGATCACTCATGATGCTTTTTGACGTTATTCATTTTGAGCGCCCCTACTGGCTTCTTTTTATCCCACTCACTCTGCTAGTAGCTTTGTTCTTTCGCCTAAACAATTCGAAGAAAAATACCTTACATAAAGTGGTTGATCCAAACTTACTCAATCATCTTGTTTATAAAAATGCCTCTAATAACGTGAATATGTGGCTAGGATTGATCGCGCTTACCTTGTGTTGGATTGGTTTGGCCGGCGTAAGCTGGACAAAAACCCCAACGACCATGTTCGAAAATACCCAGAAAACCGTTTTAATTGTTGATCAATCTCTGTCTATGTACGCAACAGACATCAAACCCAATAGACAGACCCAATTAAAGCAAACAATCAGAGACATTTTAGAGCAAAGTAAAGAAGGCGATATAGCCTTAGTTGCCTTCGCAGGCGAAGGTTTTACTATTAGTCCCTTTAGCCAAGACAGAGAGACCATCACGCATTTTTTGTTGGCGCTCGACCCCATTATTATGCCTGTGTATGGCAGCAATTTAAGCAGCGGAGTCGCAACCGCCTTATCACTCAATAAAGACGATTCGGCGCCTTTGCATCTAATCATTTTCACCGATGACCTCACCCAGCATGATAAAGAAAAAATTCCAACACTATTAAAAGGCCTCAACATACAGTTGGATATAGTTGCGGTAGGCACACCACAAGGCGGACCAATTAAACTTCCTGACGGCCAAGTTTTGAAAAAAAATGGCACGAATGTTATTCCAACAATGCCCATATCAGATTTAGAAGCATTAACCACAAACCTTGGTGGCACATTCCACCAAGGGCGATTAACGTCTCGTGAGCTTGCACAAATAACCAGTACATCACTGAATAACGAACAAACTCAAAAAGCCCAAAATAAAAGCATTCACTGGACCGAACAAGGACAATGGTTTGCGCTGCCCTTTCTGTTCTGGCTCGCGTTCCAGTTTAGAAAGGGCATGGTGTTGATGCTTTTCCTCGGTTTATTTTCTTTGCCTGCTGAAAAGCTGCAAGCATCGCCTCTGGATTGGTTTTTGACTCAAGACCAAAAAGGCCAGCACGCAGTTGATCAAGGAAACTGGCAAGAAGCCGATCGCCTTTTTCAACAACCAAATTGGAAGGCCGCGTCGTCTTATGCGTTAGAAAATTACCCCGCAGCAATACAAGCACTGGATAAACTCGACAAGAACGCGGCAGAAAACTACAACCTAGGTAACGCCTTGGCATTGTCTGGCGACGCAAAGAAAGCGATGCAAGCGTATGAAACAGCGCTAGAGCAAGACCCATCCTTAAAAGCCGCTAAAGAAAACCTCGAATACTTGAAACAACAAGAGCAAGAACAAAAAAAGAAAAAACAACAAGAAAAAGATGAACAGGATTCTGCAAAACAAAATGAAGAGAAGGATCAGAACAAACAGCCAAGTCAATCTGACTCTAATGATAAAAATGACTCAAAAGACCCATCCGATTCAAAAAAAGACAATAAAAAGAACGAAAAACAAGACAACAACAAAACACCTGAGGATAATGAAGAAAATAAAAACTCAGACAGCAAAAATAAGAATGAGCAAGCTAAAACAACATTAGACAAAGAAAAAGAGCAGGCATTAAACCAATGGCTAAAGCAAATCCAAGACGACCCGGGAAAGCTTTTACAACGCAAACTTTGGTATTTGCACCAAGAAAAACGCAGTGAAAACCGATTTACGCAAGAGGATGGGCAAAACCCATGGTAGTTAAGCAATACTTCATTTCATTAACTTCGCTAAACAAACTCAGTCGTTTGTTTTACTCATTAATGGCTGCCCTGCTTTTTATCACCTTATCAAGCTCTCTTCATGCAGCAAGCGTTACTGCGTCTCTTAACAAAGAAGTCACCATTGAAAATGAAGTCGTGCAACTCACATTAAGAGCAGACTTCTCCGATACTGGCAATGGCCCGGATCTCACGCCATTACAACGTGACTTTGATATCTTAGGCAAAAGTCAAAACAGTCAATTTAGCTTTAACTTAGGCACCAGTACGGCGTTAAATTTTTGGGTCGTTTCATTAATGCCAAAATCCGTTGGTACGGTCGAAATCCCTCCTATTAAAATTGGCGCCCATGAATCTGAGCCAATTAGATTAGTCATTAAAAGCTCTCCTCAACTCATGGACAGCAACGGCAACCCTCCCGTCATCATGAGAACTGAAGTATCTGAAATAGAACCGTATTTACAACAAGAAGTCATTTTAAGCGTCAAACTGTACACCTCAGTGGCCATGCAAAATGCCAATCGCTCTGTCCCCTCTCATCCTGACCTTGTCATTGAAAGGCTGATTGACGATCAAATGAACTATGAAACCATCAACGGCACGCAATATCAGGTATTAACCCGCGACTATTTGGCGTTTCCCCAACGCAGTGGCATATTGACTATACCGCCACAAAGCATACAAGCGATGATTAACACCTCGACGGGCAGAAGGATGATCAAGGTTCAGAGCGAACCTCTTAATTTACAAGTCCTGCCTATCCCAGCCAGCTATTCAAGTGACACCTGGCTGCCTAGTCAAGAAGTGACAGCATCCACTTCTTTAAGCAAGACAAACGACGCCCCTAGAGTGGGTGACACTCTCATTTGGACCATTAATATCAATGCCAAAGGCGCACTGCCTGAACAAATCCCAACACTGGACTTTAATAGCACACCTAACTATAAGCTTTACCCAAAACCACCCAAATTCGACAATCAAAAAACAGCCAACGGCGTCACAGGCAATCAAACCATCACCATTGAAGTCGTGCCAACCGAAGAAGGCCGCTTAGCACTACCCGATATCAACATTACTTATTGGGATACAGAGCAAAGAACCATTAGGACGGCGACAGCATCCACGAAAGAAATTAATATTGCGCCACTGCCAAACAGCTCAAATGAAACCGTCAAAAAAGAAGCCGGAAAAGCGATCATCAGCGAACCTTTACCAGCACAAACTCGCTCAGTTGCTCCTATCTCCTTAGCAAAAAAACCGATCGCTAAAACCATAGAGCCAAATGAATTAGACATTAAGCTGACACTAGCAGATCAAGGCATCTCTTTTCGTCACTATTTTGTCATTGGTTTATTACTATTAGCCATTATCCTAATTGGTGCTTGGTTAACCATCTGGTTTAAACGCAGAAAAGCACAACCCGACACCCTCAACCACGTCCCAACATTGCAAGAGTTCGCACCTCTTAGCACAATGGATGAACAAAGCGCTTATAAAACGCTCATAACGTGCTGCCAGCAAAATAACCTACCTCAACTCAGATCAAGCTTGCTGGAATGGGCTCGTCATCGATGGGGCGACGATGAAATTCGTAGCGTCGATGATATAAAGCGATTAACGTCCGTTCAGGTCACGCAGCTCCTAATGGAGTCTGAATTGATGATGTACTCCAATAACCCCAGCCATGAGTGGCAAGGCGAAC
>CAXBGJ010000102.1:0-11237 GCA_963975045.1 uncultured Marinomonas sp.
CCGCAAATGTATTACATCAAATTTGGTGAGCAAAAAGTCATCGGCGCGAGTCCAGAATTGTTGTTCCGTGTTCGCCAAGGCGAAATGGAAACCTTCCCGTTAGCGGGTACCGCGAAGCGTGGTAAAGACGCGGCAGAAGACACGGCGTTCGCGCGTGCTTTGTTGAATGATCCAAAAGAAATCGCCGAGCACAATATGATTGTCGATTTGCATCGTAACGACATTGGTCGTGTTGCGCGCTTCGGTACGGTGAAAGTTCGTAGCTTGATGGATATTAAGCGCTTCAGTCATGTGCAGCATATTTCGAGCGAAATTGTCGGCATTATGGCGGAAGATCACGACATGTTCTCTGCTTTGGCGAGTAACTTCCCAGCAGGAACCTTGACGGGCGCACCAAAAATTGAAGCGATGAAGATCATCGACGATTTGGAAAACGACGGTCGTGGCCCTTACGGTGGCGCGGTTGGCCAGTTCTCTTTTAATGGCGATTGTATGTTTGCGATTCCGATTCGTACCGTGTTTGCCAAGGGCAACAGGGCCTACGTGCAAACCTGTGGCGGAAACGTATACGACTCCAATGCCGAAGACGAATACGAAGAAATCCAACGTAAATTCGCTGGCACCAAACGTGTGTTAGACAGTTTCGCTCCAATCAACACAGAAGAAAATGCGTAAGGGAAGAGCAGATGAAAGTTTATATTATCGACAACTATGATTCCTTCACTTACAACTTGTATCAGTTTATTGGTGAAGTATTGGAAACTGAAAAAAGCCGTGGTGAAATCGACGCCTTTGAGGTGATCGTAAAACGTAACGACGAAGTGACGTTAGACGACATTCGGGCGGCAGCACCAGATCGTATTATTATTTCTCCAGGGCCAGGTTCACCAGACGACAAAGCGTATTTTGGTATTTGTGCTGAGGTGATTTTAGAGTTTGGAAAAACCATTCCATTGCTGGGCGTTTGCTTGGGAATGCAGGGGATTTGCCATGTATTTGGTGGCAAAGTCGTTAAGGCGCCATTGCCAATGCACGGCAAAACCAGCCCGATTACCCACAATGGCGAAGGCATTTTCCACGACATTCCAGATCAACTCGAAGTGATGCGTTATCACTCATTAATCGCTGAAGCGGAAAGCTTCCCTAATGTGCTAGAAGTCACCGCCTCGGTAGGTGATTTAAAAGAAGCTGACTTCAAGGATATCGCGACGATTCATAACGGCGGTGATTTTGAACTGATGGGCATTCGCCATAAAGAATACCCGATCCAAGGGATTCAATTTCACCCAGAATCCTTTGCGACTGAAGGTGGTAAAGATCTAATCAAAAACTTCTTGTTTCAGGTTTGATAGGGTAGAGATACGTTAGGTTTGGATTGACACAAAGCAGCGCCTAGAAATGGTCGCTGTTTTTTTATGTTTCTAAATAAACGCTAGCCTTTCATCCATTGCCAAGCGCGACCTAGCCATTCGTAAAAAGCGCGTTCACTTTTGTAGCTGGCATTGGCGTTGATTTGCCAATCACTGTTTTCTGATCCTAAGTACATGGCGGGCGCTGGAATGGTGTCTATTCCTGCCTGCTTGAAGAAGATGGTCGCCCGTTTTAAATGCGATGCTTCGGTGACTAACGCAACGCGTTTTCCTTCTAGGTAAGGTTTCATCATATTGGCTTCCTCTTGGGTGTCTTTGGCGAGAGGAAAAGCATTAATTCGAGCGGTTGTTACTCCTAATTCTATCGCGGCTTTGCGCATGACGTCTGCGTGCGATTCTGCCATTCCACCGGAATAGCCAGAAACGAATAATTTTGCATTGGGATTGGCGTTTAAAATACGCAAACCTTCTTCAAGACGAAACAGTGCGCTGCTTCCCAACTCCATCACCGCGGGTGTGTTGTTTAGGTCTTTGTGTCCACTGCCTAGCACAATAACAATATCGACAGGTTGTTGAATATCAAAGGGATACATGTCTTTTTCGACGGTCGAAATAAGCCGATCTGCCATCGGATTCCAACTGGTTAATCCTAATAAAAGTATCCCGCAGAATAAGAAAAACTTGGCGGTTTTAGGGCGCTTTCTCATCAGTAAGAATGACAGGCACATTATCAAAAGCGTCAAAGGGATCGGCATTAACATCATGCCAACGGTTTTTTTGATGTAAAAAAGAATCAAGCTCACGGTGTGTCGTCTTGTTAATAAATGAGTTTTTAGAATACAGGATCAAGACTAAAACCTCAGTGTCTTTTATTGTTTTTATAGTGGCCTTTCTGAAATTTTATAGAGTATGATTTTCATCAACGAAGTTTCAGGTAGTTCTCTATTATGTTTTCACCACATCCGACCAACATGCCTTTGTCTGTCAAACCAGAACCACAAGACACCATCTGGTGGCTGCCACGTCATAAGGAAAAACTTGCTGAGAAGGCGACAATGGAGCGAGTAGATTTGGTGTTTCTGGGAGATTCCATTACGCAGGCGTGGGAAAAAGAAGGCGCTGATGTTTGGCCGACTTTTTATGGTTCTCGACATGCGTTGAATCTTGGTTTTAATGGTGACCGAACGGAACATGTATTGTGGCGTTTAGAGCACGGCGAAGTGGATGATATCCAGCCTAAGTTGTTGGTGTTGCTGATCGGTACCAATAATTCGGGCCATCGAATGGACAAAGCCAAAGAGACGGCGTTGGGCGTTAAGCGAATATTAGAACAATTAGCGAAAAGGTTACCGCACACTAAAATATTGTTATTGGCGATTTTTCCTCGTAGTGCAAAGCCGACGCAGAAACTGCGGGTTTTGAATGAGGAAGTGAATCAGATCATTCAAACGTATGCTGATGATAAAACAGTGTATTTTCTCGATATTAATCATCATTTTTTAGATGACTGTGGGCGATTAACAAGTAATGTAATGAGCGACTTTTTGCACCCTAATGCCAATCAATACCAGATATTTGCGGAGGCAATAGAGCCTAGTGTTCAGGTGCTTATGGCAACCGACTTACTTTAAATAATTAGTCATTTCTAAGTAATACTACTTACTACACTACGTAGTTTCCGAATTCGTTGTCGGTATTCGTACGAATTGTTTACACTTTTCATTCACGCGATTATCAGTCCTGCTAAATTATGTTTTATAAAAATAAATACAGAACAGGATGATAAAAAAATGAAATCCTTCAAGATAACAACTCTGGTTGCCGCTGTAGCGGTTACCGTTAGTGCTTTCTCCTTGCCTGCTTTTTCAGCAGAACGAGTTTACAAATTGAAAATGGCCGAAACCTGGTCGTCTAATTTCCCTATCTTTGGTGATGCACCCCGAAACATGGCTCGTATTGCAGACGAAATGTCTGGTGGCCGTTTGAAAATCACCATCGATTCTGCCAACAAACACAAAGCGCCATTTGGCGTATTTGATATGGTCCGCTCTGGCCAATATGACATGGGCCATTCCGCTTCTTATTACTGGAAAGGTAAAGTGCCAAATACTTTATTTTTCACCACTATGCCGTTTGGTATGATTACACCAGAGCAATACGGTTGGTTCTACGAAGGTGATGGCATGGAGCTGATGGAAAAGGTTTATCAACCTTTTGGCTTATTGTCCTTCCCTGGTGGTAATACCGGCAACCAAATGGGTGGCTGGTTTCAGAAAGAAATCAATTCTCTTGAAGACCTTCAAGGTCTAAAAATGCGGATTCCTGGTTTTGCTGGTGAAGTGTTAGCAAAATTAGGCGCTAAGCCAACAAACATCGCATCTGGTGAACTTTATACAGCGCTTGAGCGTCGTACCATCGATGCTCTAGAGTGGGTTGGTCCTTCTCTTGATTTGCGTATGGGTTTCCACAAAATCGCGCCGTACTACTACACAGGCTGGCATGAGCCTGCAACAGAACTTCAATTCCTTGTGAATGAACGTACATGGAAAAAATTACCAGACGACCTTCGTGAAATCCTTCGTGTTTCTATGAAGCTGGCTTCTTACGACATGTACATTCAGTCCTACCATGAAAGTGGTGTGAACTGGGCGACGATGAAAACAGAATACCCGAACGTGCAAGTTAAAACTTTCCCTAAAGACGTATTGGTTGCTATGAAAAAAGCCAACCAAGAACTGCTTGAAGAGAAAGCGGCGGCAGATCCTTTGGCAAAAGAAATTATCGAGTCACAAGCGAAATATTTGAAAACCACTCGTGTTTGGACAAATATCTCCGACCGAGCGTATCTTGACAGTGTTGATAGCTTAGGGGAATAAAACCTCTTGCAGGGTGAGAAGGCGCTTACGAGTGCTTTCTCACCCTTTGTTATTTCTAGGAGTTTGTTATGTTGTTGCTGAACCTAGAACGAGGTATTACTCGTTTTTCAAATCTACTCGGTATTGTGTCTACGGTATTGTTCATCGCGTTACTGTTCAATGTGTTTTACGACGTCTTGATGCGTTATGTTTTCAACGATGTGTCCATTGGCATGCAAGAGTTAGAGTGGCATCTCTATGCGGCGATTTTTCTGTTGGGCATACCTTATGGCATTCAGCATGGCGGTCATGTCCGTGTGGATTTGATTTACGAAAATTTGCCTATTCGAGGCAAAGCTTGGATTGATTTATTCGGTTGTGTTGTCTTCTTGATGCCTTTTACCTTGCTTGTTGGTTACTACGGTATTGGCTTTGCTCATGAAGCGTACAGCTTGGGCGAGACCAGTGGCGATCCGGGTGGTTTACCTTATCGCTGGATTATCAAAGCGGTGATTCCTTTTGCTTTCTTTTCAATGGCAATCAGTGGTTTGGGAATGATCATTCGTTGTATTAATGTGTTACGTGGCGTGAGTGAAGAAGGTTTTTCTCATCCACCGATTCAGCACTAATACGATTTAGCACTAACCAATAACCAAGTCATTATTTTAAGTTAGTAGGTCGTTTATGATTGGCATTATCATGTTTTTTGTTGCGCTAGTACTTTTGTTACTAGGCTTCCCCGTCGCCTTTACGTTTGGTGGCATCGCGTTGATCTTCGGTGTGTTTGCCGAAGGTTTTGATATGTTTGCTTTTATGCCGTTCCGCATACAAAGCTACATGGAAAATACCGTCATGATGGCGGTGCCACTGTTTATTTTTATGGGCATCGTTTTACAAAAAACCAGATTAGCAGAGCAGCTATTAGAAGCCATGGGGAAACTGTTTGGCGGCGTGCGAGGCGGTTTGGCTATTTCGACTGTTTTGGTAGGGGCGCTTCTGGCGGCTTCGACGGGTGTGGTTGGCGCCAGCGTTGTAGCGATGGGTCTTATCTCACTTCCAGTTATGCTGAAGTACAATTACGACAAGTCACTAGCGTGCGGCACTATTTGTGCGTCAGGTACCTTGGGTCAAATTATTCCGCCTTCGATCATTTTGATCATTTTAGGTGACGTATTAGGCATTCCTGTTGGCGATCTGTTTCAAGCCGCGTTAGTGCCAGGTATGGTTTTGATCGGTTGCTATATTGTTTATATTTTAATTATTACTTATTTAAATCCAGATATGGCACCGGCCATGCCTCAAAATTTGGATAACGAGACTCGAGCACAACAAATCTACAGTGCGTTGAAAGCGATCATTCCGCCATTAGCTTTGGTACTGATTGTATTGGGTTCTATCTTTACTGGGGTGGCAACACCAACAGAGTCTTCTGCTTTAGGGGGCGTGGGCGCGATTGTATTGGCGCTAATTTACCGACAGTTCAGCTGGAAAATGCTTTATGACAGTGGCTTAGAAGCTGTAAAAGTGACCGCGATGGTGTTTGCTATTCTGATGGGGGCAACGGCCTTCTCGATGGCATTCAGTTATACTGGTGGTGATTACATTGTAGAAGAAGCGTTGTTGAGCTTGCCTGGCGAAAAATGGGGCTTTCTTATCTTGGCAATGGTTGCCATTTTGATATTGGGCTTCTTCATTGATTTCGTTGAAATTGCGTTCATTATCGTACCCATTTTAGCGCCAGTAGCCGAAGCATTGGGTATTAATATGGTGTGGTTTGCCATTCTAATCGCAATGAACTTGCAGACATCGTTTCTTACCCCACCCTTTGGATTCAGTCTATTTTATCTTAAAGGGGTCGCCCCCAGTTCGATACGAACCACAGACATTTACAAAGGTGTCATGCCATTTATTTTGATCCAAGTCGTCGTATTGGCTAGTATCATGGTGTTTCCTGGGTTGTATGGGATGGATTGATTTAGTTAGTATTTAATAGCACATGTTAAAAAGCGGGTGATTACCCGCTTTTTTCGTTTTTATGAATTGAAAAAATGGCGGTATCAGCGTTTGATGTCGTCAATGTGAACATAATAAAAAAGGTCTCTCCTGTGGGTTTAAAAAGTAAAATCATCTTACTTGCCATTGCGCCCCTCATTGTTGCCACGGCGATCATTACGTATCTAGGGCTGCAATCTGCCCGTGATTTGGCCTCGCAAGAGTTGTCTATTTATGAATTCAACTTGGTGGATGCTAAGAAGCAAGCGCTGAAAAACCACGTAAATATTGCCATGTCGGCGATTCTACCAGTGTTAGAAAACGATCTGTTGGACGACGCTGAAGCGCAATCTCAGGTTAAAAAAATTCTCGCCAATTTACGCTATGAAGACGATGGTTATTTCTTTGCCTACGAAATGTCCGGCGTCAATTTAGTACATCCGACGCAGCCAGACTTTGTCGGTAAAAACCTTTGGGGTTTTCAAGATCGCTCTGGAAATTATTTGATTCAAGGTTTAATTCATGCCGCAAAAGCGGGCGGCGGTTACCACAGATACATTTGGGAAAAACCACCATTAATGAAGCAAGAAGATAAACTGGGCTATGTCATTGCCATTGATCGTTGGGATTGGATGATGGGAACCGGTTTGTACTTGGATGATATTTACGCTGAACTGGCGAAAACCCAAGCCATCATGAATGACAATATTCAACGCAGTTTTTTTAGTGTCATTGTGGTGGTGGTCATTACGGTGGTTTTGGTGATTTTACTTGGCTTGGCGATTAATCTTCACGAACATAAACTGGCAGACTCCCGACTCAAAGAATTGGCTCAGCGCTTTATGCGTATGCAAGTGAATGAAAGGCGAGGTTTTTCTCGCGAGCTGCATGATGGCATCAATCAGTTGCTGGTGAGTTGTAAGTTTCGTATTGAGTTAGCGGGTAACAAGTTAAAACGCGAGCATGATGAAACCATTGTTCAGTTGGAACTGGATAAAGCCAGTGATTTGATTGGTCAAACCATCAAAGAAGTACGACAAATTTCTCATAATTTACGCCCTACATTATTGGATGATTTAGGCTTAGATACGGCGATAAAAGCCCTGATTGACCAATTTTTAGAACGTACCGGCATTCATGTAGACTATCATTTTCAAGTGACCACTGAGATACCTGACGAAATTGAAATTACCCTCTATCGTCTTACTCAAGAATCACTAACAAATATTGAAAAGCACGCTCAAGCGAAGCACATCGAGTTGCAAGTAGGACAGTCTGACCGTCATATTGTGTTTGAGTGTCTGGATGATGGTCTGGGCTTTTCACATAAAACAGAGTTGTCTTCGGGAATCGGTCTGATTAATATGCGTGAGCGTTTGGAGTTAATTGGTGGCGATTTCATATTGGAATCACAGCGCGGCAAAGGCACGAAAGTGCATGCATTATTGCCCTTGAAAAACAGTTTTAATAAGCGAGCAAAGAGCGATAATAATGATAAAAAAAATTCGAGTTCTCTTAGTTGATGACCATATGTTGGTCCTTGATGGGCTCCAAGCCCGTTTGGAAATGGAAGACAATCTCGACATTATTGCGACGGCGTCCAATGGCTTAGAAGCTTTGGATAAAGCCAAAAAGCTAAAGCCAGATTTGGTGGTGATGGATGTATCCATGCCGGTATTGAATGGGTTAGACGCTACTAAACGCTTTAAGGCTGAGCAACCAAACGTCAAAATTCTGATGCTCAGTATGCATCATGACAAAGAATACATCTTGTCACTGATACAGTCTGGCGCGAATGGTTATGTATTAAAAGATGTGTCCTCAGAAGAGTTGGTTCAAGCGATCAATACCGTGTATCAAGGAGGGACGTATTTTAGTTCTGGCGCTTCTGATTCTTTATTTTCTCAAGCGCCGTCTCCGAAGCAATGTGAAGAATTGACCAAGCGAGAAGTTGCGGTATTAAAAGAAGTAGCTGTTGGCTTGTCTAATAAAGAAATTGCCCAGTCACTGAGTATTAGTGTGCGAACGGTAGAAACACATCGCCAAAATTTAAAGAATAAGTTAAATATTCATACTTCTGCTGGCTTGATCAAATACGCATTAGAGCATCAGTTAATTGACTAGCTAGAGTGCAGGGGAGCAACCTTAACGTCAAACCGAGTTCTTGTTTAGGTTCGGTTGATGACGAATGTTTTCTACTGGTGTTCTCTTTGCAGAACAATCACGATTAATTTACGCTAATTCCCTCATTTGTAAGCCTTTCCCGACATAACAGCGTAGAGTGAAGCCCACGGCAGACCCTGCCGTGGGCTTTTTTCGCCTTTTTGAAAATATGGAGTTCACCATGCGCGTTATACTCTTTCCTCTTACGGCGTTGTGTTTGCTTCTTTCGTCTTTTTCTTCTCCCCTCTACGCTGCTGATGATTGGTATCGTCCACCTGTTTCTGTTACCTGGCAGTGGCAACTGGATGGTGTTGTTAATGAAGACTATGACGTAGATTTATACGATATTGATTTGTTTGATTCTTCCCTTGAGTTGATTCAGCGTTTGCAGACGTCAGGTAAAAAAGTTATTTGTTATTTCTCAGCGGGTTCCTATGAAGACTGGCGCCCCGATGCGGAAGACTTTACGGACAAAGATTTAGGAAAAACACTCAGTGGCTGGGACAATGAACGTTGGTTAGACATTCGTTCGAAACATGTTCGTGAAGTATTATCTCGTCGTCTTGATCTTGCTGCTGAAAAAGGCTGTGATGGTGTTGAACCAGATAACGTAGACAGTTACCGAACCAATACTGGATTTTATTTTCATCGTAATGATCAGTTAGAATTTAATCGATTTTTAGCCGCGCAAGCGCATAAGAGAGGATTGGCGATTGGTCTGAAAAATGATTCTGATCAGGTTCTAGCCTTGGTCGATGACTTTGATTTTGCGATAAATGAGCAATGTTTTGAATACTCTGAATGTCGATCTTTTGAGGTCTTTATCAGCAAGGGCAAACCTGTTTTAAATGCTGAATATCGTGAGATTTATGTGGACGATGAGTCGCAAAAAAACGCCATGTGCAAGCAATCTCTAGCATTAAAATTCAGTACCTTAGTGTTGCCTGAGGCATTGAACGACGATTTTCGAGTGAGCTGTCTACCATAAAATCGTATATATTATTAAAAACCTGACGGACTGGGCGATAACATGACACCTTCGACGTATCCTCTTTTTTGGCGTGACCCAGCATTACCTTATGTTGAACTTCGTCAGGTATTGGATGGTCGAAAGGTCAGTTACGCGCCGCATTCTCATGAAGCCTGGTCGATTGGTGCGATCTTGGAAGGGGAGAGTGAATTCCTCTGCGCCGATCGATTACACGCGGTTGAACGCGGTACCTTGGTGATGATGAACCCTGATGTGGTTCATGCCTGTAATCCACGCCAACATTCGCCATGGGCGTATTACATGATGCATCTTGATAAAGGATGGCTGGCATCGCTGCTGTATGATGCAGGTATAAGAGAGCACCGTTCTTGGAAAAATACTCACTTAGACACCTTAACCTTAGATACGTTAGTCACCGCAGATCTCTATGAGTCGTTCGTGGCAGTGTGTGAAGGCTTAATGACCGCTGACCTGTCTTCTTCTGACAAAAGCCAGAGACTTGAAAGTTATCTTATCCGCTTGTTTAAACATTTAAATGACAACACCGAAATCACGACGACTATGTTGCCATCCAATAACTTGTATCCGGTAGCAAATTATCTGAATCAATTTTGTTTGGAGGATACGTCTATTGAGTTTATCAGTGCTGAATTTGGTTTTAGCACGGGTTATTTGGTTCGTGCTTTTAAGCGGCACTTTAATATGACACCCCATGCTTATCGTTTGAATCGCCGCATTCAACTGGGACAGCAGGCACTAAAGCAAGGTCAACCCATTGCCGATGTAGCACAGACAGTCGGTTTTAGTGATCAGGCTCATTTTCATCGCATATTTAAACAACGTGTAGCGGCGACACCGGATCAGTATCGCCGTTCGATGGGATCGGTTTAGTGGTCAGATTATGATTAAAAGACAGCTTCCAGCCAGTAATAATGCCAAGGTCTTATTCATCAAACGCATCTTTGCGGGACTTTGAAAATATTGTCCAAGTAATTTCCCTATCCAAACCCACATGCCAAGTGACAACCAGCAAATCGGTAAATACAAACTCGCAAAGATCAGCACTTCATCCGTATTCGCCTGAGGGATGTAAGCTGAAATGCCTGACACGGACGCCAGCCACGCTTTGGGGTTTAACCATTGCATGATTGCGCCAGTCATAAACGTTGGCGCATTTTTGTGTTTATCTGAGTGCAACTGGCCATCGTCGATAAATAATTGATAGCTCAGATACAGCAAGAAGGCGATGCCTAACCATTGCAGTACTTGAGTGATCCAATTCAATTGGGCGATAAGATAATGCAGCCCAAAACCAATCAATAAAAACAAAACAATGAAACCAAGAGTGGCCCCAGTAATAAAAATAAGCCCAGCTCTCATCCCATGTCGAGCACTGCCACTTAATGAAACCAGATTCACTGGGCCGGGAGATAACGACGCCGCTAGGGCAAACAGTGACATGGAGGCGATGAGAGAAAAAGTCATAAGACAGTCCTTAAAATAGACAGGGTTAGGCGCTTACTGTCGTCTTAATAGAGAGTCGAGTATTGAACAAAATTGACCTTTTAAGGATTGTTTCATTTGTGGAGGAAGCGAACGGAGCGT
Source organism: uncultured Marinomonas sp. (assembly GCA_963975045.1). Classification (GTDB taxonomy): domain Bacteria; phylum Pseudomonadota; class Gammaproteobacteria; order Pseudomonadales; family Marinomonadaceae; genus Marinomonas. Next base: position 10,977 of record CAXBGJ010000102.1, read on the forward strand.
TCGTGATATGGTGTTTGATACAGAGTTCGACCTACTATTTACAAAAACGGCTAGCTGAATTTCGTGAGGCCATTATTCATTCTAAACGGGAGTTTTTATGATTCGCCATGTGTTGTTTATTCAATATAAAGATCAAGCGACAGAAGCCGAGATCGCTACGTCTTTGGCTAACTTCGAGGCTATTAAAAGTAAAATCAAAGGTATTGAATCGGTTGAATGGGGGTTGAATAATAGCCCTGAAGGGCGCAACAAAAACTACAC
>CAXBGJ010000103.1:0-11106 GCA_963975045.1 uncultured Marinomonas sp.
ATGAAGAAGAAATTATTGCCAAATACGGCCGAGAAATCATTCCCGTTTTTAATGGAGATAAGTAATTTAGATTACTTATCTCTGATTCCTAGTTCCTTCCCCTTTTTTCTTTTAAGGGGAAGGCGGAGGATGGGGTTTTACTTTGTATTCAAAAGCCAACGAGAGTTGGCTTTTTTGTGTTTGTACTGGTAGATAAATAAAAAGTCTTTTAGTATCAATGGATAAGGTTTTCAGAACCGAGATAACGCGCTGTGCATATCCTGATAAATAGACAGGATAGCTCGCATGCTCATTGTCATGTTGTGGTTTTTTTAGCGGTGTGAATAGGTTTATAAAACACTTAAAATTCAGTTGTTTAGACGACAATTTAGAGAATTCTTAAAATATGTAAACACGTATACGCATTATTTTAATGTTAGAGTTCTTTCAGACTCAAAATGTTTAATGATCAAAGAAACATATTTTTTTAGGGTTTGTAGGCTGTTCAAAAAGGATGAAATTCTGCTAACAGGGTGTTAGGGAAATCATATAATTAAATGACTTTAATCTCAGAGGTAAAAATGAATAAATCACTATTACTAGGAATCGTTCTATTTTCTACATCATTTTCAGTCGCCGCTTCTGACGGTTTGGTGAAATACGAAAGTCATTACTCGGTAAAAGAAACCGCTGACCGTTTCGAAAGTATTGCGAAGAGTAAAGGGTTAACTCTTTTTGCTAGAGTTGATCATCAGAAAAATGCCAGCAATGTGGGACTAGAATTACGACCAACAGAAGTCATTATTTTTGGTAACCCTAATGTTGGTACACCTTTGATGCAATGCGCTCAAGAGGTTGCTATTGATCTACCTCAGAAGGTGTTGATAAGTGAAGACTCGGATAAAAAAGTTTGGCTGTCTTACAATAATCCAAATTATTTAATGAAGCGTCATGACATAAAAGGTTGTGATGAAGTCATTAATAAGATTTCAGGTGTTTTAAGTAATTTATCGAAAGCAGCGATAGCCAAGTAGATATCACCTAACAAATAATTATGGTGATAACAGAGGGCAGGATGAAATTGATTTTTTTGATAATTAGTCAATTTAAATCTGGCCCTTTAACTCGCTGATGACACAGGAAAGACTATTTTTTTTTCTAAATCTCGCTCATAGGCAGAAAATTCAAGCTCTCGTTGATTGAGTTCGCCTTCATATAAAGTTTTTTTTACTTCTTCGATAGAACCCAGATTGAATCAATCAGCGAGCCGATCGCATGCTCCTTCGTCATCATAAAAAATAGTCATCTACACCGAAAAAAAACCAAGTTTGTTGAATTGATAACCTCTATGTCGTTTTTAGTCACTCTGATTGTGCAAATAATGTGTATAAGAGAATTATAATAAAAAATCTTTAACTAATACTTATATGCCAATTTATAAGTGTTTTTTGATTTTAAAAGCGTTTGTCACGTATGGAGTCTGTATGAAAAGGCTTGATTTTAACCAACTAGCAACCTTTGCAGCAATTGTCGATGCTGGCAGCATCACCAAGGCGGCGGCCTCACTCCACCGTACGCAGGCCGCTATTAGTATCCAGTTAAAAAAACTCGAAGAATGCACTGGCAAAATACTTCTGAATCGCAGCTACAATCATTTTACCATGACAAATGAGGGTGAAATTTTACTGTCTTATGCACGTAGAATTCTCCATTTATCAGAAGAGGCCTTTCAGGCTATTAGTGGTGATGAGATCTCAGGGGTTGTTAAGTTTGGTATTCCTGATGGCTATGCAAGGGCTTTTATCCAAGACTCATTACGAAAATTTATTATTCGCTTTCCTAAAGTTCGTATACAAATTAAAAACGATAACTGCCATAAGTTGTTTCAGGCTTTTCATAACGGTGAATTAGATCTGATCTTGGTTACGCGTGACCCAAAAAAATCAAGTGGGCGTCTTTTAAGAAGGGAGAAAATGTGTTGGGTAGCCGCTAAAGATTATCAGCTCGATATTACGAAACCTATTCCATTAGCACTCTATGAACAAGGCTGTGTGTATAGGCATAATATCATTGAAAACCTTCAGCAAAATGGCAAAGAGTGTTTTGTCGCTTTTGAATGCCAAGGAGTGACGGGATTTGATATTGCTATTTCTAATGGCTTAGCTATTTCAGCTCTCTCTGAGTCTTTGTTAAAGGACGAATGGCGCATCATCAATCCTGGTGAAGGATTACTGGATCTTGGTCTGGTTGAAATTGAAATGCATATTCGCTCTGGTAATACCAGTGAGGCATTGCGCTGTTTTGCCAAAGAGTTAGCATCTAAAGTAAGCAATATATACATAAATTAAACTGGGCTTCCTAGAGATTGATAGCAATCTTTTTGAGGAACTTTAATAACAGTTTAAACAGGTAAGGGTATAGGGGGCATATAAATAAGTTTCTTATTGCAGTTTTGTGTCCTTGCTCTGCATTAAACGAAAAAAGCCCCAATATTTAATATTGGGGCTTTTTTATCAAGCAAATTTCATTTAAGCAAAGAGGGGATTACTCTGCAGAATGCGCTCGTAATTCATCAAATTGTGCCTGAAGATCTGAATGCTTAGCATTATAAGCCGCTTCTTTTTGGCTGTAAGTGTAAGCGCCGTTCAAATCAACACTCTTATCGACCGTTGCGCCTAGGTTCTCTAAGGTAACTGTCAATGCCGCAACACCTGCACGAGCACTTTGGAAACGGTCAGAAGCGTTATCATCATCTGATGCAAACGCTGAAGTAGATAAAACAGATGCTGTAATAAGAATGGCTGCGATCGCTGTTAATTTTTTCATAATAATTTACCTGTATATATTCGTTTAAATTGAGACCTAATGAGTAAGATCCCGTTCGATGGAGTGAATATTAAAGCAAAAAATTAATATTAAAATAGCCTTTAGAGCGCTTCCCTTGTGTTTACAAAATACGCGCTTCGAGCGTCCATATTTGCATAAATATGCATTTTTTTAGCAAAGTGAGTAAGATTTTGGTGTTTTTTTTTAAATAAGGAAGAAAGTCTCAAGCAAGAGAGGGTTATGTTGAGAAATAAGTACCGAGAATACTAAAACTCACACTCTTTGAATAAAGAGAATCGAGATACGCTATAAATTCCGCTATTAATACCTGTCTATCTGACTCTCTCTTGCACAATGTTTTCTAGACTAAAATGTTCTGTGGGGCAGCCCTTTGTGACACAATCCAAATTCAGGCTATGCTCAGGCGGGTTCACCGTCAGAATAAATAGAGTAGTTATCTAAATGTATGCAATAGAAGTAAAAGATGTTTTATCGTATTTTCTAGGCGACTGGCAAATACATCAGGTGATTTCTGAATTTGGCGAAATAACAGGGCAGGCAAGGTTTCGCCTTAATGGCGAAAGTGATCAGCATCTCGATTATAAAGAAGCCGTCATGTTACCCAGCTTTGGCGAGCAAAAAACCAATGCCTTTCGAGAGTATGAATATCGGATGACAAACGCTGGATTCGATATATTCTTCTCTGATGGCGCGACCAAAGGACAGTTATTTTTGAGCTTTGCCTTTTCCCAAGCCATGAAAATGCTTCCTGATGACTTACCCAATGACGTTGAATCTCTTAAGGCTTTTTTACTTGAGCAGTCATTGCTGTTGGGTGAAAAAGAGTCGTCATTAGTTAAAAAAGACACTCAGATAGCTGAATGGGAGTCTAAGTATCAACCCATTTTTGAGCAATGGCGCTTAGCTCAACAAAAACAGTTTGGTAAAGGCTCTGAAGTGTCTCCGGGACAAGGTGAACTGTTTGACGAGTCAGAAAATGACTCTCAAGAAGATCGTTCTGATGTTGACACCGATAGCCAAACTGTTTTCTATACGCGCATAAAACCTAAGCGTAAGCCTCTGCTGAAAGACTTACCTCGTGAAACAGTTGTGGTGGATGTAGCGGAATCGGATAAAAACTGGCTGTTTGCCAATACAGGCAAGGGTGCCAGATCCAGTGCCATATTTACAGTGTTATCGAAACCGCCAAAGCCAACGGCCTCATCCCCTATGACTACCTAGTGAAACTGTTCGAAGGACTGTCAAAAAGGCAGGGCACGGACAGTTTAGATGATTTACTGCCATGGAATGTTAAATGCATCTAGGTGGTGATGGCCGTACGCTCACAGTTGTCCTGTTTTCTTGCTCCATACACTCGAGGGCACTTAAACGAAGTTTTGTGTTATCCATATCAAGTTGAGTTTATCTTTTTAGTCAGAATCGATGTCCAGTTGACCATCCGAATGTAATGCTTGGATCTCATATTACCTGTACGGTGTTTGAATATTAATAAACATATGGATGCATTCTTGATATAAAGTCTCCGAAATGGGCAAAAGGTGTTTCCTATTTGCTCCTTTCGGATTATGGCTAATATTCTATTTTAAAAAATCTGGTTCCAAATACGCTGGGTTTGGGTATTTATAAAATCCTTCTCCCGTTGAAACACCCAGTTTATTTTTATCAATAAAGTTTTCTTTCAAATACTCTACCGTTTTAATTTTAAGCGGGTCTTTTGTTTCTTGGGCAGACAATTGATTAATATTATAGGCGGTTGTGATACCTACCGTATCTAAGATGGCAAATGGACCAATAGGTGCACCTGTGGCTTTCATCCATGTTTTATCAATCGTTTCAGGGTCAGCAACGCCTTTTATAAGTAAGTCCAAACCAGCACTTAACAAAGGAACCAACAGTGAGTTTAATATGTACCCTGGTTGTTCTTTTTGTAGTGGCAGTGTCAGCATTCCTATGGCTTTACCAAACTCAACGACATCGTCAAACACCTTAGGACCCGTTGCTGGATGTCCCATTATTTCAGCAGTATTATGGATCCAAATATTGTTTGCAAAATGCAGAGCGACAAACTGAGCAGGCCTTCCCGTTGCCTCCGCCAGTTGGCTCGGTAGGAGAGTCGATGAGTTAGTCGCAAAAATCGTTTTTGCTGGAGCAACCTGAGCTAATTTTTCATAAAAATCCATTTTGATCTTTGGATTTTCAGGAACCGCTTCGATAATTAGGTCAGCATCTTTAACTGACTCTTTCAAATCCGATGTGTAACTTAAGTTTTTAAATGTTTTATCTAACTGTTCTTGAGTCGCATTTAAGTCTGTTTTAAAAGCATCACTCAAGGTTTGAAATTTTGATTTTGCCTTTTCCAAAACATCATCGTTGATGTCATAAACGGTTACATTAAATCCATGAAAGGCTGTTTGAAAAGCAATTTGGTATCCTAAAACACCACTTCCAGCTACCGTTACATTTTTGTATGTCATAACACTACTCTCCTCTCGTACTGAAAATTAGAGTGTGATCCGTTTCAAGGGCAGGTAAACCATTTATGAGTGAATCGGGTGAGATTCACAGAGACTATATCAGATCATTCTGATCAAAATTTAGAAACCACTCAACGTTAAAATCTTATTAACCGAATAAACAAAAGAACCCCAATATTGGTTGTCCTACATCGGGGTTCTTTTTTTATCCAGTATGGTTTTTACGTTAATAAATTAACGGTAAACCATGCCGCCATCAATCAGTGGTGCTTGACCTGTCATGTAGTCAGAATCAGGTCCTGCTAGATAAGAGACAAAGCCGGCGACGTCGTCTGGTGTTTCTGCTCGGCCAAGCGCAATGCCACCTACATATTTATCGTAAGTTTCACCTATTGGTACGCCATTGATTTCAGAAAATCGTTTATCAATCTCTGTCCACATGTCGGTTCCAACGACACCAGGGCAATAAGCGTTTACTGTGATACCAGCACTTGCGTATTCTTGCGCCGCGGCTTGAGTTAATGCACGTACCGCGAATTTAGTGGATGAGTACACACCAAGTAGAGCAAAGCCATTATGTCCTGCAATAGAAGAGGCGTTAATGATTTTGCCTTTTTGCTTGCGAGCAATAAATTTCTTAGCCGCCGCTTGTATGCCCCACAAGGTGCCACCGACGTTAATTTTTTGGATTCTGTCTAGTTCTTCTGGTGTAACGTCAGCAAGTGCTTGCACTTGTGCAATGCCCGCATTATTTACCATGATATCGAATCCACCTAAGACTTTTTCGGCATGATCAATGGCTGCGTAAACCTGCTTTTGGTCGCTGATATCGGCTTTGAAAATAGTGGCTTTACGGCCAAGTTGCTCTATTTCATGCGCCACCTTGCGCATTTTGTCTTCGTTTAAATCGACGATGGCGATGTCTGCACCATCTTTTGCTAAACGTAGTGCAATCCCTCGACCAATACCTTGTCCTGAACCTGTTACTAGCGCGACTTTACCTAGTAATGACATAACATACTCCTTAGCTGATGAGTTTGACGTCGTATAATCAGAAAAACCGATCTTGATTACCTGAGCTTTATTTTATAGAGGGAAGTGCTGAGTCTCGTAGATATAGATCAATGAAGGACCAAATATACTGTAAATATTAGGAGTAATTCCTGACAGATTAGGGAAGCACTGTAATTGAGCTTGGTTGTCGTCTTTGTTATAACGCCAAGCTCGTTGACCCTAAATCTGGGGAAATATGGATAAACGCTGGAACACGATTGGCAAAGTTGATGGTCTGATATGGAAAAATTGAACGTCATCCAGACTCGACGGTGAAGCACCAAAGAATGCCTTGGAATGCAAAGGCAAGTATCCACATATGGAATTCGTTCACCCTTTTGAATTTGATCGATTGTCTGCCCCGCATGTTTTGTTAAAATGCACGCCAAAATTAATTTTACTGGCATGTTCATGATCAATAGAGGTCGTCCCTAAATGTACGCAATAGAAGCAAAAGATGTTTTATCGTATTTTCTAGGCGACTGGAAAATACATCGGGTGATTTCTGAGTTTGGCGAAATAACAGGGCGGGCAACGTTTCGCCTTAATGGCGAAAGTGATCAGCATCTCGATTATAAAGAAGCCGTCATGTTACCCAGGTTAGGTGAGCAAAAAGCCAATGCTTTTCGAGAGTATGAATATCGGATGACAGACGCTGGCTTTGATATATTTTTCTCTGACGGCGCGACCAAGGGGCAGCTTTTTTTGAGCTTTGCATTTGCCCAAGCCAGCATACTTACGTCACATCATTTGTGTATCAAAGATCATTATGACGCCACGTTTGAGTTTTTATCAGATGATGAATTTGAGTTGAGTTTTTGTGTGATTGGTCCGAAAAAAGACTATTCAATACGTACACTTTTTACCAGAATGTCTTAGATAGAGGTTATTGTTTGGGTACAGCGAAGAATATTCTTACGGTCAGACTAGGCTGTCTCGCTGTGTAGTGTTCTAATCATACTGAAGGGTTCTATAGCCTTTAATTTGATCGATGGCATTACGGTGACTGCCTATTAATAAACTCCATGATCATCTTGGCAAGTTGTTCTGGAACCACTATTTGAGGAAAGTGCCCACAATTAAGAGAGGCGACTCCGTTGAGGGGAACAAGCGTTATCATTTCTCGTTGTACTTCTGGTACGACTGAGCGGTCACGCTCCGCCATTATGTAATATTTTGAAACACGGCCAGCTCTTTCTGTAGTCCAGTCTAGGGTGACGATTCTTGACGCATTGGGCTGAATCACCATTTTTTTATTGGCTAAGTCGATAACGTCTTCGGTGGTGTCATGGAGAAAAATATCCACAATGCCTTCCGCTTGGACTTTTGTGCCGTGGGGCGTATTTTGAAGGTAGGGCGCGATACCTTGGGTGTCGATTCCCCTTTTAGAGACGGTTTTACACAGTTCGGTAAAACTCATGCCGCTCGGTAACATCATGCCTGCAACATAAATAATACCTGCGATTTTATCTGGGTTTTGTTCTGCGACGGCGGTAGCAGTGAGGCCTCCGCCAGAGTGGGCGATTAGCCAAACTGAGTGATCCATATTAGAAATCACATCTAAAATGTGTGATGTGTATTCCTTTATACCTGCTTGGGAATGAAGCGAGGCTTCGTAGCTTTCACTGCCCGGCAAGTTAACGGCATGACATCGGGTGACGGAAGAGTCGAAGTAGTGCAGTAAAGATTCCCAAGCCCAGCCGCTTGCCCATGCACCATGAATAAAGACTAGATTAATCATGTTTATTTTTCCCCGTATGTTTTTTGATACATTTGGATCATATGTTTTTCAACGGTAGTCGGTGCGTATTTTGGCTGTTCGTTTTCTGGTAAGCAGGTTGGTATGCACTTCACTTCATGATCTAAGTGGCCACTGAAAAAGAATGGAATGGAATATCGTTCATTGCCGCTTTTGTTGATTACTCTATGTAAGGTTGAGCGGTATTGGTCGTTTGTCCATCGTGCAATCATGTCTCCGATATTGACGACATAACTTCCTTGAATGGGAGGTGCATCAATCCAGTCGTCGGTTTTGTTCGACCATACTTGCAAGCCACCATTTTCGTCTTGTAGAAGAAGTGTTAACCCACCAAAGTCAGTATGGGCACCGCAACCCTTTTCATTTTCTTCTGGATGCGCTGGTTGAGGTGGGTAATGAAGTAGTCTTAGTGTGGCGAGTGGGTCATGGCAGAAGTCATTAAAAAAATCGTCGGGTAAGTTAAACGACAGAGCCATGAGAGACATGAGATCCTCGCAAAGTGACGTCATGGTATTTAGGTATTCTGTGGCAACAGGCTTTAAGTTGGGCAGCCCCGTTGGCCATTGATTTTGTCCAAAGTTAAATTTGTTCGCTTTTACCATTGGATGTTCAGGGCTATGGTCGAAGCCGATGTAAAAGCCTTCTTTTAGGTCAGGTGGCGCGCCAGCTTCTAGTGTTTGGTTTTTGAGTGGCTCGTAACCTCTGTTTGCCGTAGACAATTGTTTGTCTACTTTTAGTTTGCTTTCTAAGGGTAAATTGAAGAGTTTTACGCTTTCGGAAAATAGACTTGTTTGCAGTGACGCTTCGATTCCATGCCCTGTAATATAAAAAAATCCGTATTCTCTACATGCCTCGCCTATCTTGGCGGCTAATTCATATTTCTGAACTTGTGATGCCTGTTGGTAGCCAGATAAGTCAATAATAGGCAGTGTTGAGGGGGCTGGCTTTTGATTCTTCATATATCACCAATGGCTCGAATGTTTGACTAATGAATGGCTATCCTATCAGTCGAACAGTGAGTGGTGATATCGCTCATTTTAGATGAGGGTGTTGCTAAAAAGGTATCACCTTGGTTGTTGCTGATTCTGTCGCTTGACTCAGTTCATAAATGAGATCTCTGACAAAATGATCCGCCGCCACGGGCAAGGTGCGATTAGCCCTAACGTATACACCCAGTTCCGAATTCATGATGTTGGGACGAGTAATCGGAATATGAAACAGTCTTTGATTCGCTAGGTCTTCCTCTATCCCTATGATAGTTTGAAAGGCTACGCCCATTCCACTGAGTGCCAGTTTTCGAGACAGTTCCACAGAATTGGTTTCAATGACTTGGTGAGAGGGGCCGATCAAATTAATAAAGCTGCTTAGATGCTGATGAATCGAAAGACCTTTTTTACTTAGGATCAATGGATAAGCGCTGCATTCTTGGAGACTTGTTTCTTTCTTACTCGCAAGAGGATGATCCTGCGCTACGACGGCACCAAGGATATGATTTTGAACCCATAATTGGTTTAAATCTCTTAGATGTTCAAGATCAAAAGCTAAGCCAATATCGACATCTCCATTGATAATAAGCTCTGGTGTTTTTGACGAGCCTATAACGTGGACTCCAACGGATATGTTTGGAAATCGTTCCCTGAATTTTTTGATGACACGAGGAATCAACTCTATAGAAGGGCCTTCCACTGTGGCTATTTCAATATGCCCTTTTTGTATGCCTTTTATGGCGTCGATTTCTGAGTAAAGGCGTTCAGCGTCCTTTAAAACAAGTTGTGCATGCCTTGCGAAACTTTCACCAGCTGATGTCAATTTCAAGCCATTGGGTGATCGTTCGAAAAGCGGTATATCAAGATCGTCTTCCAGTTTCTGTATTTGTCTGCTCACAGCAGATGTTGCAATATGAAGCGCTCGGGATGCTTCTCTAATCGATCCAAGACGTCGAACACTATCAAAGCAGTAAATTGCAGTGGAATGAATATGTCTTTTTGAAGTCAAATGAGTGATCCAATATGTGATTTTGATTGAGTGAAGCTAATGATAATAGTCTCAAAATAGACAATCTTGTAGCGGAAGTTTGCGTTACTTTTCAAGGTGACTTTTGCTTAGTGATCAATCAATTATTGGTTGGATGGCTTTAATCAGAGATGATTCCTTAGTCAATGATGGTCGTTGCGTCTTAAGTGTGTTTCAAAGGCGCGAATTAACAAGGATAAACTTAAGGTAAGAACAAGATACATAAAGGCCACGACATTGTAGGTTTCAAAGAACTGAAAAGTCGATGAGCTGTATATTTTGCCGAGTTGGGTGATGTCCTGCACACCGAGTACCGATACTAATGCCGAGTCTTTGATCATGGCGACAAGGTCGTTGCCCAGTGGCGGTAATATTTTTCGCATGGCTTGGGGTAAGGTGATAAGTCGAAATCGATGCCAGTTAGACAATCCCAACGCTTTTGCCGCTTCTATTTGTCCTTTTCCTACTTCCTGAATGCCGGCACGAAACACTTCTGCAATAAATGCGCTGTAGCTGATCGCGAGGGCGAAGATGGCCCGCCAAAGAAGGGTGAAGTCTCGAGTTCTGGCGGTTTCTAGCCAACCAGCTTCAATGGGTATTTGTAATGCCCAATTGTAGAGCTTTACCATTTCTGGGGCGCCAACAAAGGCAATGTAAAACAGCAGTACAAGAACGGGAACGCCGCGGAATACTTCCACATAAAAGCGCGCGAATTCACGCAGAATACGGTGACGAGAAAATCCAGCCAGCGCGATTAATAAGCCGATTAGACTGGCTAGAATAAAAGCCATAAAGGTGACACCGACGGTGGTTAGCAATCCGGCGCTTAGTGCACTTGCTATGCGTTGGTAGCTTTGCTCTGCCACCATGTTCCATAACAGAACAAGAGCGATAATGATGATGGTGACTAGCCACCACGGCGTGCGTTCTAAGGTTTTTTTAAAGGGCATAATCAATTCATAGCTGGACCATTCCTTGGTC
>CAXBGJ010000104.1:0-10977 GCA_963975045.1 uncultured Marinomonas sp.
GTTTTTTACATTATTTGTGCGCACCACTATTGACCAAAGATTGGTCTAATATTACTGTATAGCCTTGTTGCGGTGCACATTTTTTGAATACTTGCTGCGAAAGTTCCATAATTTATACCTTTTCATGAGGACTATATTATTGGAACACTTCTTGCTTTTGAATAATAACGATAAAACACAAAACGAGTAGAGGCTTTTCTTATGTCAAACACAGTTATTAAAAAAACATTACTTTCTCTTGCTATCGCTGGTGCTGCGACACTGGCTCAGGCTGAAGTTGTAATCGGTGTTGCTGGTCCTCATACAGGTGCTTATGCCGCATTTGGCGAGCAACTATGGAAAGGCGCAGAACAAGCAGCCGCTGATATTAACGCTAGCGGCGGTATCAATGGCGAAATGATTGAATTGGTTAAAGCAGATGATGCTTGTGAACCAAAGCAAGCCGTCTCAGTTGCAAACCGTTTAGTAGATTCTGATGGTGCTCTTGCGGTCGTTGGTCACTTCTGCTCTTCTTCATCTATCCCAGCGTCAAGAATTTATGAAGAAGCGGGTGTTCTAATGGTGACTCCAGCTTCAACTAGCCCAACGCTTACTGATCAAGGTTTATCAAACGTTTTCCGTGTATGTGGTCGTGATGATCAGCAAGGTGATGTAGCGGCGAGCTATATTGTTGATACTCTAGGAGCTAAACGTATTGCCATTATTCATGATAAAGACACTTATGGTAAAGGTCTTGCTGACGCTACGAAAGCGACGCTTAACGCTTACGGCGTAGAAGAAGTAATGTATGAAGGTTTGACTCGTGGTGAGAAAGATTTCAACGCACTAATCACAAAAATCCGCTCTGTTGATGCTGACGTTGTTTACTTCGGTGGTCTTCACTCAGAAGCGGGTCCACTAGTTCGTCAGTTGCGCGAGCAAGGTTCTAAAGCAATCTTCATGTCTGGTGATGGTATTGTTTCGGATGAGTTTGTTTCTGTTGCTGGTTCACCAGATTATGTTGATGGTGTATTGATGACATTCGGTGCTGATCCAACCTCTTACCCTGCGGGTAAAGCAGTCGTTCAAGGATTCCGCGACAAAGGCTTTGAGCCAGAAGGTTATGTGCTTTATTCGTACACTGCGATGCAAATTGTAGCGGCTGCTTTATCAAACAATAATCTTGATCCAGTTAAAGGTGCTGAATGGTTGCAATCTCATTCTGTTGACACTGCAATGGGCAAGAAAACTTTTGATAGTAAAGGCGATTTGACGGTTTCTGATTACGTTATGTATGAGTGGGATGCTCAAGGTAAATATCATCAAGTAAACTAATTTTCATTTAGTTTAATTCACTTGTTTACTGGCATAAGGACAGTGCTGGTAGACAAGCCCTCTCTATTTTAGCTAAAACTCCCACGAGGTCTTACGATGGATATCGTTCTCCAGCAGTTGGTAAACGGTCTTACCCTTGGCTCTGTTTATGGGCTCATTGCGATCGGTTACACCATGGTATACGGCATTATTGGCATGATTAACTTCGCCCATGGTGATGTATACATGGTGTCCGCCTATATCACTGCAATTGCCATTGCCATTTTAACATTTTTCGGTATTGAATCTTTCCCGATCATCATAATCGGCACGTTATTTCTAACGGTTGCTGTGACAGGTGTTTACGGTTGGGTGATTGAGCGTATTGCATACCGTCCATTACGTAACTCTAGCCGCTTAGCCGTATTGATTTCGGCGATAGGTATGTCTCTTATTTTACAGAACTATGTACAACTTAGTCAGGGGGCTAACCAACAAGGTGTACCTACTCTTTTGACTGGCGCTATCCGCTTTACGGTGGGTGATGGTTTCGTACAAATTACTTATATGAAATTGCTTATTTTGTTTGTTTCCATTTTGGGAATGGGCATATTGACCTACGTGATTCAAAAAACAAAATTAGGCCGTATGTGTCGTGCTACTCAGCAAGACCGAAAAATGGCTTCTATTTTGGGAATAGACACTGATAAGGTTATTTCAACCGTTTTTGTTATTGGTGCCATGATGGCCGCTTTAGCAGGCGTGCTTATAACACTAGATTATGGTGCATTTGATTTCTATGTCGGCTTTATTATTGGCATTAAAGCCTTTACTGCTGCGGTATTGGGTGGCATTGGTTCTTTACCTGGTGCCATGTTAGGTGGGCTTATTCTTGGCCTGTCCGAAGCCTTGTTTGCTGGATTGATCAGTTCTGATTATAAAGATGTTTTCTCATTCTCATTATTGGTTCTCATTCTGATTATTCGCCCAAGTGGCCTTCTCGGCAAACCTGAAGTGGAGAAAGTATAAATGAGCCAAGCAGTTGGAATAAATTTTAAGAAAAGTAGCATTGATTCGCTCGTTGCGGGTTTTCTGGCGCTCATCTTGTTTGGCCCTATTGTTGGGGTGCTGCTCGATGGTTATGACTTTGATTTCGAGTTTGAGCGAGTGGCCTGGATGGTCGCGATTGTTGTTGTTGGACGTTTTGCTATATCCAGCTTTTTTCAGACAGAAAAAGGCGTGGCGATGGCATTCCGCTATGCTAACAATGATGAGGGTGCAACAGTTCTAGCACCTGGGCACAAATCGAAGATGGTATGGATTATCCCATTAGTGATTTTGGTAGGGCTTTTGGTGCCTTTCATTGCCTCTAAATACGTACTTACAGTGGTTATCCTAGGATTGATCTACGTACTACTTGGGCTTGGTCTTAATATTGTTGTGGGTCTTGCTGGCTTATTAGATTTGGGTTTCGTGGGCTTTTACGCAATTGGAGCTTATGGCTTGGCGTTGGGTTATGAAAATCTAGGTCTTGGTTTTTGGTCAATGTTACCAATTGCTGCTCTTTTAGCCGCGTTTGCAGGGGCTATACTGGGTTTCCCCGTCTTGCGTATGCACGGTGATTACTTAGCGATTGTTACTCTTGGTTTTGGGGAAATCATCCGTCTTATCTTAACCAACTGGGCGTCGTTTACTCATGGGCCTAATGGTATCTCTGCGCCGTTACCAACGCTATTTGGACTAGAGTTCAAGCGTCGCTCTAGTGACGGTCAAACCTTCCATGAATTCTTTAATCTTCCGTACGATTCTGCCTACAAATATATGTTTATATATTTGGTCTTATTCGCTGTTGTCTGGGCGGTTCTTTTTATCAAGCATCGCTTGGTGAAAATGCCAATAGGTCGTGCTTGGGAAGCACTTCGTGAAGATGAAATTGCTTGTCGTTCACTTGGTTTGAATCATGTATTGGTAAAACTTTCTGCTTTCATGTTGGGGGCGTCCACGGGGGGGTTAGCAGGTGTGTTTTTTGCTACCTACCAAGGTTTCGTTAATCCGTCTTCCTTTACTTTCTTTGAGTCTGCATTGATTCTTGCCATTGTTGTTTTGGGTGGAATGGGCTCAACATTGGGTGTGGTTATTGCAGCTTTTTGTCTTACTGTTTTACCTGAGGTATTAAGAGAGTTTGCCGAGTACCGTGTCTTAATGTTTGGTATTTTGATGGTAGTCATGATGGTTTGGAAACCTCGAGGTATAGTTCGTGTAACGCGAACCGGTTTTGCAACGAGAAAAGGGGCAGTGAAATGAGCCAAGAACATATCTTAAAAGTAGAAAACTTGGTGATGCACTTTGGTGGTATTAAAGCGTTAAATGATGTGACCTTTGATATAAAGCGTGGCTCCGTATCTGCCTTGATAGGACCAAATGGGGCAGGTAAAACAACGGTATTTAACTGTCTTACTGGTTTCTATAAAGCAACGGGCGGTAAAATTGTATTGTCTGCTGCTGGAAAAGAAACCAGCATAATCAAAGTGCTGGGAGAACCTTTCCAGCCAACAGATTTTTTATCACCCTTTGCTTTCTTTCGTCGCCTTAAGTACAAAATGTTTGGTGGTTCGCATTTAGTGAATCGGGCTGGGTTATCTCGGACCTTTCAAAATATTCGATTGTTTAAAGAAATGTCTGTTGTGGAGAACTTATTGGTTGCTCAGCATATGCGAGTCAACCGTAGTTTGATTTCAGGCATTTTGAATACCAAGGCATATAGAAAGTCTGAAGAAGAAGCTTTGGAACGTGTGTTCTATTGGTTGGGTGTTGTTGATCTTGTGGATTCAGCGAATCGCTTGGCGGGAGAGCTTTCCTATGGTCAGCAGCGTCGTTTAGAAATCGCTCGTGCCATGTGTACGAATCCTGAAATCGTTTGTTTGGATGAGCCAGCGGCGGGTTTAAACCCTTCTGAAACCGAAGCGCTTACCAAGATGATCCGTGTTTTACGTGATGAGCACAATACAACGGTGCTGTTAATAGAACACGACATGGGGATGGTTATGGATATTTCGGACTATATTGTTGTATTGGACCATGGCGAAGTTATCGCCAAAGGTGGTCCTGATGACATTAAAAACGACCCGAAAGTAATTGCCGCTTATCTTGGTGCAGAAGAAGATGATGAAGAGGTGACACTATGACATCTTTGATGGAGTTTAAAGAGGTTGATGTCCACTACGGGCCAATCCAAGCGTTAAAGAAAGTGTCTTTAACGATAAATGAAGGTGAAATTGTTACCTTGATTGGTGCGAATGGTGCGGGTAAGTCGACGTTACTCATGTCTATTTTTGGCCAGCCGCGTATTTCTGCTGGAGAAATTATTTATCGTGGTGAAGATATTTCACAGAAATCTGCCCATTATGTTGCGTCGAATGGTCTTGCTCAATCACCTGAAGGCCGACGCATTTTTCCAAGCATGTCGGTAGAAGAAAACCTTTTGATGGGAACGATTCCGATCGGCATGGATCATGCTGAAGAAGACATGCAGCGAATGTTTACATTGTTTCCTCGCTTATTGGAGCGTCGTAATCAGCGTGCATCAACGATGTCTGGTGGTGAGCAGCAAATGTTGGCCATTGCTCGAGCATTAATGAGCCGTCCAAAGTTGTTATTATTGGATGAACCGAGCCTAGGTTTAGCTCCTATTATTGTTAAGCAAATCTTTCAGATTTTGAAGGATGTAGCGAGCACAGGAATGACAATTTTCCTTGTAGAGCAAAACGCTAATCATGCATTGAAACTGGCTAATCGTGGCTATGTGATGGTCAATGGTGAGATTCGTATGACGGGCTCAGGTCAGGAATTACTGGTTAATCCAGAAGTGCGTGAAGCATATTTGGGTGGGCACTAAGATAGAGGCTTTTCTTTTATAAAGTGATCTAATTTTACGCTTACTATCAAAGCGGCGTTTCATTTATACATTGAATGAAACGCCGCTTTTTTATTTATGTGGATAAAAAGATCGTTTTTACACAAGAAGTTCAACAGATGTATCGACAGAAGTGAAAAGTGCGTTACGTATTATGCTCTAAAGAGTTTATTCGTCAAAATGTCTTTAACTTGCGAAGGTTGAGAAGCTTCTCCAAGTGGCGCATGAAAGATAGCGTCAATCTTATCCCCAAAGTACGCATAGACTTCGTCTGCATTCATCGCAGGAGCAAGTCCTGCAGGGTTTGCTGACGTAGACACAATTACACCTTTAAAAGCGGCACATAGGCGCTGTACAGGACTATGTTGGGAAAGTCGTATTGCGACGCTTGTATGTTCCCCTCTTACCCAGCTAGGGGTGATTTGAGTATCAGGCACGACCCAAGAGGTCGGTGTCTCATTAAGGCTGACTAGCCGCTGTATCGCATCGCTGTCTAATATTGTTAGCCAAGGTGTCAGTTCTTCTTTAGAGCCCGCAACGAGAATCAACCCTTTTGATTCAGGGCGAGATTTCAGTGCTAAAATTCGTCGTACAGCCAGTTCATTAAAAGGATCACAGCCTAACCCCCAAACGGCTTCGGTAGGGTAAGCAATCACACCGCCTTTCCGAATGATGTCAGCTAGCTCGGTTTCAGAAGTGATAAGGCGCATATAAATAAAGACTCGAATGGGTGTTGGAAAGGTAAAAGTGCAGAAGATTGTAGCGAGATTTTTAGAAAGGGGCTAGCAGGCACTCCCTTCTATCAACAAGGTTGGTCATAATGACTCGGCCAAGTGGAAGGAATACCTGCTACATAGTCTGAATAGACTTATTTCATTGCTGCAATTTTTTCTTTGATTTCATTGATCTTGCTATTAACCACTTTTTCTAGATGTTCAAGTTCTTTGACCAAATCATCTTTTGTTACTTTAACTTCATGCTGTCTACCAACAATGAGTTCTAGCTCTTCCATTGCTCGCAATACGATAAGAGAAGGCTCTTGTACTTGACGATAGGTTTGCTGACCACCGTCAGCTAATACCGTTTTTGTTGAGCGACCAAATTTGAATTTTTTACTTTTAGGTAATAAGGAGCCTTTTTCACGACGGTAATAAATTTTTAAAACATCGTGGCCGCCTTCAAAGCGTAAAGTGAATTTTTCAATGTCCTGTATGCTTGTGATACCCATGGACTGGAGTGTTGGATACATAACCGATTTCCCGTTTATTAATAGTCATTCAATAGACATTAATTAGTAGGGGATTGTGGGTGTAAAAGCAAGTCTAAAATAAGAGAAAGCTGAGATAATGCAGGCAATGAGTGAATAGCTTTGCCTGCATTGTTTTTTCTCAGCTAGACGCGATTAATCTTCGTCTTGTTCCGCGTGATCAATGTTTAACTCTTTGATTTTACGGGTCAACGTATTACGTCCCCAGCCTAATAAAAGAGACGCGTCACGACGGCGTCCACCTGTATGGGCGAGCGCCGTTTCAATCATGATACGTTCAAATTTTGGAACCGCTTGATCGAGAATGCCTTTTTGTCCTGTCGCCAGTGTGCTGTCGACCCAATTTTTAAGGGCTTCCTCCCACGATGCGAAAGGCTGCTCATGAGGCGCGGCTGCAAGTAGCTCAGGTGGTAAATCTTCAACCAATACCTCACGTCCTGACGCCATAACTATTAGCCAGCGACATGTATTCTCTAGTTGACGAACGTTACCAGGCCATTCCAGCTGAGTAAGATAATTTTCGGTTTCTTTGGTCAGCAGCTTAGGTTCAACAGAAAGCTCATCTGCGGCACGACTCAAGAAGTGACGTGCTAATTTTGGAATGTCTTCACGGCGTTCTGATAACTTAGGCAAATGAATGCGAATAACGTTTAAGCGGTGAAATAAATCTTCACGGAACGAGCCTTTTTGAACCAGGTTTTCTAAGTTTTGATGTGTGGCAGCAATGATACGTACATCGACTTTCACCGCGGTATGACCGCCTACGCGATAGAACTCGCCGTCTGCAAGCACTCGCAGTAGACGGGTTTGTGTCTCGGCTGGCATGTCACCAATTTCATCTAAAAATAAGGTGCCACCGTTGGCTTGTTCGAAACGACCACGACGCTGAGTGTTGGCGCCAGTGAATGCGCCTTTCTCATGACCAAATAGTTCTGATTCAATTAAGTCGTGTGGAATGGCCGCCATATTAAGGGCGATGAAAGGATTGGCGGTGCGAGGGCTGTGAGTATGTAGTGCTTTTGCGACTAACTCTTTACCGGTACCGGACTCACCATTAATTAACACCGTAATGTTTGAGTTAGCAAGTCGACCAATGGCACGGAAAACTTCCTGCATGGCTGGCGCTTCACCGATAATTTCTTTATCTACCTCTGGCTCAACTTCTTCTTCCATAAAATCTGTGCTGGGCCGTGCATTTCTATGATGTAGTATGGCGCGTTTTACAAGACTAACGGCTTCTTCTACATCGAAAGGTTTTGGTAGATATTCAAACGCGCCGCCTTGATAAGATGCCACTGCACTTTCAAGGTCTGAATGTGCCGTCATAATGATGACAGGCAAATATGGGTGATCTTTTTGCAGCTTTTCGAGCAGAGCTAAGCCATCCATGCCAGGCATGCGAATGTCACTGATGATGGCGCTTGGCTGTTCCTTATCTAACATGTTGACTAAGTTTTCGGCGGAATCAAACAGGCGACACTGAATTCCCTCTTGCTCTAATGTCTTTTCCAATACCCAGCGAATTGATCGGTCGTCGTCAACAATCCATACGGTTTCTTCTGGTGTCATGAGTGTTTCTCCTGGTCTTGGACTGTCGTCTCAATGGGGATTAATATATTAAATTCGGTTTCATTAGGGTAACTGTTGCACTCCACTATTCCGTGATGTTGGTGAATAACGGATTGGGCGATAGAAAGGCCTAAGCCTGTTCCATCCGCTCTAGCGCTTACCATTGGATAAAATAGAGTTTTTATGATGGCCTCAGGGATGCCGGGCCCATTGTCAATGATGCTGATTTTGCAAACCAAACGGTGACGTTTTGAACCTATGGTGAATTGGCGTAAAGCTCGAGTCACTATGTGAATGGTTTTACTATGATTGTTTTCGTCTTCCATTAAGGCTTGCATAGCGTTTCTGGTGATATTGAGTAATGCCTGTATTAATTGTGACTCATCACCAATCAAATCTGGAATACTAGGATCATAGTCTCTAATGAGCTGGATTTGATTGTCGGTCTCAACGGAAATTAGCTGCCTAACTCGTTCGATTACCTTGTGTATATTTAATGGTTTGTTTTTAGGTAGTTGTCTGGGTCCTAATAGTCGATCAACAAGATCGCGTAAACGATCAGACTCTTCAATAATGACTTGTGTGTAATCGTTTAGCGCTTCATCGGTAAAGGCCCGGCTAATAAGTTGCGCAGCACCACGAATTCCGCCTAAAGGGTTCTTAATTTCATGGGCAAGACCTCGTACCAACTCTTTGCTGGTTTCATGGTTCGCTATTAACTCATCTTCTTGTGAGATGCGTTTCATTCTATCGCGTGGGTACAGTTCTATAATCAGGCTTTCTGTGTCATTTGACGTGCCCATTATGGGGGTGACGGTGTAATCACAAAATAGTTTTTTGTTATTACTGCACTCGATTTCAGCCTCCCGTTTGGTGAATGGATAGCCGGACTCTATGGCAGCTTGAAGTGCGTGGATGCTGCCTTCGTTTTCACGAAAGGCCGCTCCAAGATCGTGGCCATAAATTCGACGACGACTTACCGCGAGCAGCATTTCAGCGGCCGGATTTAAATATTCGATTTCAAGTTTGTCATTCAATAGAACAACAGCGGTGGATAAGTGGTCGATTAATAAGCTATGCACAGACAGCGCCTCACTATTGACTCCTGCTTTCTGAATTCTTTGCACGAAGCGTGTACTTGTAAATACGCTGTTAAAAATAAACGCGTCTTTATGTCACTTCTGACCTCGTGCGAAGGCCTCTTATTGTTTCCTGTCATGATAGTTGCAAAAAGCGAACCAACATTGGGCAATCCGAAATGGCTTATATATTAAGGCTTTTGTACCAATGAAAAAGCTCATTGCACAATTATAGTGCATGTTGGTGTGGGCGTGATGTTTCTTTTTGTGCAAAAAAAAGCCCCGATCTGCATCGAGGCTTTTTAAGTATATTAACGACCTAATAGTTTATAGGCTGTAGTAAAGTTCAAACTCAAGTGGGTGAGTTGTTGTGGCAACTCGTTGTGCTTCAGCTGTTTTTAGATTGATGTAAGCATCGATCATGTCATCAGAGAAAACGCCGCCTTGAGTCAAGAATCCGCGATCTTCGTCTAGACACTTAAGCGCTTCTTCTAGGCTGCCAGCAACCTGAGGAATAGCCAATGCTTCTTCAGCTGGTAAGTCATACAAATCTTTGTCTGCTGCATCGCCAGGGTGAATCTTGTTTTTGATACCGTCGATACCCGCCATCAACATTGCTGAGAATGCTAGGTATGGGTTAGCGGTTGGATCAGGGAAACGAGCTTCAATACGTTTGCCTTTAGGGCTTGCAACGTATGGGATACGGATAGAAGCAGAACGGTTACGAGCTGAGTAAGCAAGCATAACAGGCGCTTCGAAATGTGGAACAAGACGCTTGTAAGAGTTAGTTGAAGCGTTAGTGAACGCATTCAATGCTTTAGCGTGCTTGATAATACCGCCAATGTAGTAAAGCGCCATTTCAGATAGGCCAGCGTATTGATCACCAGCGAATTGGTTTTCACCATTTTTCCAAAAAGACTGGTGAACGTGCATGCCAGAACCGTTGTCGCCAACGATTGGTTTCGGCATAAATGTCGCTGTTTTGCCATAAGCGTGAGCAACGTTATGTACGCAGTACTTAAGGATTTGAACTTCGTCTGCCTTTTTAACGAGCGTGTTAAATTTAACACCAATTTCGTTTTGGCCAGCGGTCGCTACTTCATGGTGATGAACTTCGATAACCAAGCCCATTGTTTCCATTGCGCCACACATTGCAGCACGTAGGTCGTGATGAGAATCAACTGGTGGTACAGGGAAATAGCCGCCTTTTACGAAAGGACGGTGGCCCATGTTGCCGCCTTGAATTTTCTTGTTAGAAGACCAAGCTGCTTCTTCAGCATTGATTTCTACTGAACAACCAGACATGTCTGTTTTCCAGCGAACATCATCAAAGACGAAGAATTCAGGCTCAGGACCGAAGAATGCTGTATCGCCAAGACCAGTAGACTTTAGGAACTCTTCAGCACGAATGGCAACAGAGCGTGGATCACGATCGTATCCTTGCATAGTAGAAGGTTCAATGATGTTACAGCGAACAATAACAGTTGGTTCTTCAGTAAAAGGATCGATAATAACTGTATCGTCCTGAGGCATCATGATCATGTCTGATTCGTTGATGCCTTTCCAGCCAGCAATGGAAGAACCATCAAACATCTGACCGTTTTCAAAAAACTCTTCATCTACCGTAATAGCTGGAATAGATACGTGTTGTTCTTTACCTTTAAAATCGGTAAAGCGAAGGTCAACCCACTTCGCGTCATGCTCAGCAATCAAGGCAAGGGTCTTGTTTGACATAGTTGTTCTCCAGTCGTAGTTAAAGCGAAATTACTTTTCGTTTTTAAGAGTGCTTTAATATAAAGCGTCATTTATCGAATATAAAGCATAACTTGTGCCAGAATTTCGTGCGGCCTTATAAT
>CAXBGJ010000105.1:0-10899 GCA_963975045.1 uncultured Marinomonas sp.
AGAACCCCTTCGGTCACCACGATGGCGTTATCAACCAGCATCCCTAAGGAAATAATCAAACCACCTAATGAGATACGTTGTAGGTTGATCTTAAAATAGTCCATGACGATGAAAGTACCCAGAATGGTCAATAAAAGAACGATACCAATCAAGATGCCTGAGCGAATGCCCATGAAAACCAACAGCACAAGAATAACGATGCCAACAGCCGCGGCTAGGTTTAGCAAGAAATCAGACACGGAACGATCGACTTCTTTTGACTGGAAATAGATTGGCTCCATGCTCAGCCCAACCGGTTGCTGGTATTCTAGTTCCGCAATTTTTTGCTCTAATGTCTCGCCAATTTTTACGACGTTAACGCCTGATAAGAAAGAAACACCCAGCAAAAGAGATTTAGCGCCATTGAAGTCGACCAAATGAGTTTTAGGCTCAACGTACTCTCGTTTAATCGTCGCAACATCTTTCAAGCGGATGAGGTTGCCGTCGATTGGGGTTCCGACAATTAAGTTTTCAAGTTCTGAAATGTCTTTGAATTCCCCTGTCGGACTAATACGTATGTATTCGCTTCCGACTTTAACGCGTCCCGCGTTTGATACGCTGTTTTGATTCTTCAATAGCGATTCTAATTGGCTTGGCGCAATGCCCATGTTAGCCAATTTCGACCGTGAGATCTCGATGGTTACTTGCTCATCTTGCTCGCCAGCCACGGTGACTTTCGCCACACCTTCTACTAGCACTAATTCACGCTTTACGTAGTCGACATAGTTTTCTAAGTCTTTGTATGGGTAGCCTTCACCGTGGATAGCCAGCATGACGCCGTATACATCACCGAAATCATCCAACACGATCGGAGAGCCAACACCAGAAGGGAACGCGCCAGAGATATCACGAATTTTCTTACGAACTTCATCCCATATCTGTTTTAGTTCTTTGGCACGGTAAGTGTCTTTGATGGTCAGTTGAACTTTCGAATAACCGGCTTTTGACGTGGAGGTAATTTTATCAACGTAAGGTAAGTTTTGCAGTTCACGTTCAATAGGGTAGGTGACTTCTTCCTCTACTTGCTCTGGCGAAGCGCCAGGGTAGTAGGTGATAATAAGAGAATCTTTGATGGTAAATTCAGGGTCTTCTAACTGACCAAGATTGGTAAACGCAATCGTACCGCCGATCAATAAGATCAGCGTGAGCATCCAACTGGTGACTTTTCGATTTATAAAGTAAGCAGCAATATCCATTATAAGCCTCGCTCACGTGTCCAAGGGCGAACTTGCATGTCGTCTGTTAAGCTGTTTACACCGGCTGCTACGATTTGATCGCCGGTATTTAGTCCCGATTTTATTTCAATTAAATTCCCTTGCAAGGTGCCCAGCACGACTGAACGAGCTTCTACTTTTTGAGTGTTACTATTGAAGACCCAAACCGTACTGTTTGATTTTCCTGTGCTGGTATCTTCATGGCGAAGTACGGCTTCAACAGGAATAACAATGTGCTTTTGCACACCCAAAAGTGAATTTAGGTTGATGTCGATATTGGCTGTCATGCCTGGCAATAGTGTATGAGCTTTGTCTTCATTTCGAATCAAATGAAGCGTCACTTCATAAGCCATTGTTGTTTCATTTGGCGTTGTATTGTGTTCTTTGTAAGCCGCATACAGCTCTTCGTCTGGTGCAACGTCTACAATCACTTTAGGCATGTAGTCGGTTTGAGTGTTTTTTATGCTGACGACAAGGCTTTCAGGTACTTGGAATTCAATATCAAGATTGTCGATGTCCTGAATATGCATTAGAGCCTGAGTCGCGCTGACATATTGGAAATTCTCTGTTATCACGGACGAAATGACGCCACTAAACGGAGCGTAAACCTTAGTGTACTTAAGCTGGTTTTTTGCAGATTGCAGGGCATTGTTTGCCTGATCCAATGTCGCTTTTGTTGAATCGTATTGGGATTTTGTTGTCGCGTTTTGCTTTAACATTGTCTGAATACGGTTGAATTGAACTTCAGCAAGGCGTTGGTTGGCTTCAGCAAGCTCTACTTGTAGGGAGAAGTCTGTAGGGTCAAGAGCGGCAAGTAATTCTCCTTTTGCTACTCGCTGTCCTGCAACCACGTGAATATTCATTAACTGACCGCCAACACGAAACGCTAAGTCGGCTTCTTTGCTGGCTTTTAGTTCTGCAGGAAAGCGGCGAATGTTAATAGCATCTGTTGAGTCGATGGTAATGAGTTTGACTGGTCGGATGATTTCTTTCTCTACAGAGACTTCTTTTTCATCTGATGAGCAGCCGGTTAGGAATAATGTAGCAGCGAGGGTGGCTCCAGCTATCATATTTATACGCTTTACGCGGTTCATTTATTACTCCGTAAGTATTTTGAAAATAATTAGATGAAAGTATTTTATATCTCTTACTGCCGGATATGAATTTTTAAATATATATTAAAGATATTCCCCCTGTGACTATCTAATCTTTTTGTGATCTCAATTCAAGCATAGTTGTTTTTTTATGTACCGAGTTTCATAGCATTACTGGGTTCTCTCTAGTTCCTCTAAGAAAGTCTCTAGAATAAGATTGGCGCGGGCGCCTTTTCGAGTAATGGCAGAAAATTGAGTTATGTAATGGCATTCATTCGGCAAGAGGGCGCGCATACGGCCATCACGAATCCAGTGCTCGGCCACATGGTCGGGTAAAAAACCAATGTAACGCCCCGTTAATATGAGAAAAGCGATCCCCTCTCGGTCTGTCGCCGTCGCACTTGCCGTTAAAGGTTGGTGCTGACTTTTAATTTCTGGTGTTTGTGCGTAGGCAGGCAAAACGGCATCAAACTCTTTTAGTTTGGCTTTGGTTATTTTTTTGTCGCCTAAGGCAAATAAAGGATGAGTATCACTGCAGTAGAGCTTAGATTCTTCTTGATAAAGATGGTGATAATCTAATCCGCTTAAAATTTTGAGGTCGGGAACAATGCCAATTTGCAGTCCGCCATCTAATACCCCTCTTTCCACATCGTTTGGTGGAATCATACGAATATTAATGGTGACTTGCGGCCCCTTGTCTTTGAGGCCGGCCAATGCTCTTGTTATTCGAGTATGAGGCAGAGTGACTAAATTGTCGGTGATGCCAATGTTGAGCTCACCCTTTAAATGCTGGTGGAGGGCGTTGATATTAGTGCGAAAGTCTTCGATGGAAGACAGTAATTGCAAGGTAAAGTCATAAACTTGACTGCCTTCGTTTGTCAGAGAAAAGCCAGATCGGCCTCGCTGACAAAGTCTAAATCCAAGACGCGTTTCCAAGTCAGATATCGCGATGCTAATAGCGGCTCGGCTAATGTTGAGCTCGACTTCTGCAGCGGAAAAACCACCACATTCCACTACGGTTCTAAAAATGCGCAAAATTCTAAGATCTGCGTCGCTTACCTGACTTTTAAACTTATTCATTGTTGATCCTAATAATAGACACAACGTAGGTTATGCCATCGCTCATGGTAGATTCGTTTAGTTAAGTAAAGGGTTAACTAAGCGTTAATAGATTCGAGTTTTTATAATCTATTCCTCTTGGCATAGTAGTGTCAATGCACAGTATTCATAGCAACGAATGTTGATGAGAAAATTTAGCCTAACGACTTAACGTAATAAATAGGGAGCGCTCATGGAAATTATCGGACATTTGATCGACGGTAAACGGTCACAGCAAGCCGCACGCACTCAAGATGTGTTTAACCCAGCAACGGGAGAAGTATCGAAAAAAGTCGCTATTGCTTCAAAAGAAACAGTAGAAGAGGCGATTACGGTAGCGCAAGCGGCTTATCCTGAGTGGCGAAATACGCCGCCATTAAAGCGCGCTCGAATCATGTTTAAGTATAAAGCGTTGTTGGAAAAACACTCGGATAAAATTTGTGAATTGATTGGCGCTGAACATGGCAAAATTTGCCACGATGCGGCGGGCGAATTACAACGAGGCATTGAAAACGTTGAATATGCGTGTGGCGCACCAGAACTATTAAAAGGTGAGTACAGCAAAAACGTTGGTCCGAATATTGATTCTTGGAGTGAATTCCAGCCACTTGGTGTGGTTGTTGGCATTACGCCATTTAACTTCCCTGCCATGGTGCCATTATGGATGTTTCCGATGGCCATCGTGTGTGGTAACACCTTTATCTTGAAACCGTCTGAACGTGACCCAAGCACGGCTTTGTTTATTGCTGAATTGTTGCATGAAGCAGGCTTGCCAGCGGGTGTTTTTAATGTGGTAAATGGCGATAAAGTTGCTGTGGATACCTTATTGGAAGACAAACGCGTAAAAGCCGTAAGCTTTGTTGGTTCCACACCGATTGCGGAATACATCTACAGCAAAGCCAGCGCTAACGGTAAGCGTTGTCAGGCATTAGGCGGGGCGAAAAACCACGCGATTGTGATGCCAGATGCCGATATGGACAACGTAGTGAGTCAATTGCTTGGCGCGGCCTTTGGTTCATCAGGCGAACGTTGTATGGCGTTGTCGGTTGCCGTTGCCGTTGGAAAGACAGCGGGTGATGCCTTGATTAGTAAAATGGCTGAAGCCATGAAACCGCTAAAAGTAGGTGAATGCTCAGATAAAACCAATGATTTTGGCCCTGTCATTACCAAAGAACATAAAGAAAAAGTGGTTGGCTTTATTGATAGCGCGGAATCACAAGGCGCAACCATTGTCGTTGATGGTCGTCATCCACAAGTCGTAGGTTATGAAAAAGGTTTCTTTGTTGGTGCGACCCTAATCGATGGTGTAACCAAAGAGATGGAGAGTTATCAGCAAGAAATTTTCGGTCCAGTTTTGCAAGTGGTTCGTGTTGATACCATGGAAGAAGCAATGACGCTGATTAACGACCATGAATACGGTAACGGAACCTGTATTTTTACCCGTGATGGTGAAGCCGCACGTTACTTCTCGGACCATATTGAAGTGGGTATGGTTGGGATCAATGTACCTTTACCTGTGCCTGTGGCGTATCACAGTTTTGGCGGTTGGAAGCGTTCTTTGTTTGGCGATCTACATGCCTACGGTCCAGATGCCGTGCGCTTTTACACAAAACGTAAAACCATTACACAGCGCTGGCCTTCGGCGGGTATTCGTGAAGGTAAGAGCTTTTCTTTTCCGTCATAGTGTAGGGCGAATTTATAGAAATCCCAGGCATTTCTATCTAAGTCATTAGAAGTGTTTTTTATTGGTCGCTTGTCGCATGATGAGCGGCCATTTTTTATGATGGCCTGACGTAAGGTTCAACTCGCTTTATATCAGCAGGAAGTCATGGTTTCTTTTGATCTAATTTAGCGGAATGCTATGATGTTTTTTTAAACTGTCTGGGTGTTGTATGAACTCCAAGCAATTTGGCCTAAATACGATGAAATGCTTCCTGCTTTTAGCGACTGCTTTTTTAGCCGGTTGTGCGGCGCCACCCGCTATGTTGACTGGCGCAGTGAATGACGAGCTGAACATTGAAGTTGATAACAATACGGCGTATCTATCAGGCATATTAAACAGTGACTTGGTTAGTCAGTTAAGTGATTTTATCAAGCAAAATCCCAATGTAACGGAATTGGTTTTGGTCGATATTCCTGGGTCTGTGGACCAACAAGCTACGATGGAGGGCGCGCGTTTGATTCGTCGTTTAGGCTTGAATACTCACATAGCACAGACCGGTTATGTGCTTTCCGGTGGTGTTGATCTATTCTTAGGTGGCGTGGAAAGAACCATTGGCGCGGGTGCTGGCGTTGGTGTGCATGCTTGGTCTGATGGTTCAAGAATGAAAGCGGCGAACGTCAATGTTGCCGATTCGATACACGCCGCTTATGTTAATTTTTATCTAGAAATGGGGGTGCCAGAGCGCTTTTATTGGTTCTCACTGGATGCGGCCCCCGCCGATAGAGTGTATTTTTTATCACCCGAAGAAACCTATGATTATCAGCTTGCCACACAATAAGATTGAAAATCTAGCCGTTTAAAAACGAACATGTCCGCAGGGAGGAATTATGGAACAAATAGAACTGTTTACCATAGAAAGTCCTTGTCGAGGTGTGTGTGAGAACAGTACCAAGGGTTTTTGCAAAGGGTGTTTGCGCAGCCGAGATGAGCGTTTTCATTGGTTTTCGTTATCCAATGAAGCGCGTCATCAAGTATTGGACTTGTGTCAGCAACGCAGAATGCGCTTATTAAAAGCTCGTCAAGAGCGTTTGGAAGCGGACTCTGCTAAAGCATTACCTTATGGTATGGAAGACGAACTTATCGCAGACCTGTTTGAATAGAGCGACGACTGCGCTCCCCAATACTTTGTTAAAAACAGACTCAAAATACTCATTTATAACCCATAAACTCCGTTTTTCGTCTGTTTTTGCCTCGTCTTGGATTCGCTCGTGACGTCGTAAAGAAAAACTAATCTTCAAAAATGGCGTCTAAGGCTTCTGACAAACGCTCAACACCAATGACCTTCATGCCTTCAATTGGCTTTTTCGGACAGTTAGCTTTTGGCACGACGGCTCTGGTGAATCCATGTTTGGCCGCTTCACTAATACGTTCTTGCCCGGATGGGACAGGGCGAATTTCACCAGATAAGCCAACTTCACCCATGACGACTAGGTCATGAGGTAAAACTCGATCGCGGAAGCTAGAAACAACAGCCGCGATGGCCGCGAGATCAGCGCTGGTTTCCAACACTTTAACCCCACCCACCACGTTCAAATACACATCTTGATCAGAGGTTAATAAACCGCCGTGTTTGTGTAATACCGCCAACAGCATGGCGAGTCGATTATGGTCAAACCCAACCGTGACGCGTCTTGGATTACCCAGTGGCGAATCGTCGACTAAGGCTTGTAGTTCTACTAATAAAGGTCGGGTGCCTTCCCATACCACCACAACTAGACTGCCAGCCGCAGGATGATTGCTTCGATTTAGGAAAATAGAGCTGGGATTTTTAACTTCTTTTAAGCCATTTTCAAGCATGGCAAAAACGCCGAGTTCATTGACGGCGCCAAAGCGATTTTTCATGCCGCGCAAGGTACGAAAGCGAGAGTCTTCAGAACCTTCTAATAACACCGAACAGTCGACCATGTGTTCAAGGACTTTTGGCCCAGCAAGGGTGCCGTCTTTGGTGACGTGGCCAACGAGTAACACCGCCGTTTGTGTCTGCTTTGCAAAACGCGTTAAGACCGCGGCACTTTCTCTTACTTGCGAGACACTGCCAGGAGCGGATTCAACGCCATCCAAATGCATGACCTGAATGGAGTCAATGACCATGACTTTAGGTTTGACTTGTTGAGCGATGGTTAAAATGGCGTCCACATTGGTTTCGGACAGCATCTTGAGGTTTTGTGTTGGCAAGCCAAGACGTTGGGCGCGCATAGCGACTTGCTGCAAGGATTCCTCACCCGTTACATACAAGGCGCTTTGTTGTTGTGCGAGCCAGCACATGGTTTGCAATAATAAGGTACTTTTACCGGCACCGGGCGATCCACCAATTAACACCACACCGCCAGGTACTAACCCGCCGCCCAATACTCGATCAAATTCGTTAGCACCAGAGCTGAATCGTGGTACATCGCCTAAATCGATATCGGATAAATTTTGGATACCAGTGACGGCGCCAGCATAGCCTTGGTAGCGTGGGTCTTGGCTCGCGGAGACGCGCGCTGAGGTTTTTCCAGAGGTAAGTCGAATTTCTGATAGGGAGTTCCACGCATTGCAGGCTTGGCATTGTCCTTGCCATTTTGCGTAGTCAACTCCGCATTCGTTGCATACAAAAGCGGTTTTTGCTTTGGCCATGAGAGTCTCTTTGTATCATCGGAAGGAGCGGAGCAGTAGCTCCCCGTCATTAAGTTGCGATAACGTCCATGTTATCACAAGGTTGTGATTACTTTTTGTGCCAATTAACAGAGTAAAGGTCGGTACGACGGTCTTTCAAATTGTTAACGGAACCTTCGCTACGCGTTAATTTCAACTTATCTAGATCAAGATCTGCGAACATGATCATCTCGGTATTGGGTGTCGTTTCGGCCATGACCGCATCGTGCGGATAAGAGAAATCGGACGGTGAAAATACAGAGCTTTGTGAGTATTGGATGTCCAAGTTTTCAACCTGTGGAAGGTTGCCACAGCTACCACAAATAACCACATAACATTCGTTTTCAATAGCACGGGCTTGCGCGCAATGGCGTACTCGTAAGTAACCATTTTTTGTGTCAGTCCAGAAGGGAACGAAGAGAATGTCCATGTCTTGTTGGGCAAGCAAACGCCCAAGCTCAGGGAATTCAACGTCGTAACAGATTAGGATACCAACGCGTCCTGCGTCGGTGTCAAAGACGCGCAGTTCATTGCCACCTTGAATAATCCAGTCACGGCGTTCATGCGGTGTGATGTGGATTTTTTTCTGCTCTTCTACTGTGCCATCGCGTCGACATAAATAGCTGACGTTATAAAGAATGTCGTCTTCCATCAGTGGCATAGAGCCGGTGATGACGTTGATGTTGTAGCTCACAGCGAGTTGGGACATTTCATTTTTGAAGCGTTCAGTAAAGCTGGCCAAAAAGCGAATGGCTTCGGTTTGGTTGCTTTGGTCTGGACTCAAACCGATAAGCGGCGCGTTAAAAAATTCGGGGAATAATACAAAGTCGCTTTTGTAATCGGATACCGCATCGATAAAGTATTCAACTTGTGTCAACAACTCGTCCACACTGGCGACTTCTCGCATTTGCCACTGAATAGCTCCAATACGAACTTGTGTTTTACGCGTACGAATAACGCTGGTTTCTGGTGCGTAAAAAATATTTTTCCATTCTAAAAGCGTCGCATAGCCTTGTGATTTTTCATCTTCTGGCAAGTAACGTTTTAGCAATCGAGTAACTTGGAAGTCGTTCGAAAGTTGGAATGATAAAATAGGGTCGTAGATCTTTTTTTCACGCACCGATTCTAGATATTCGGCTGGCGATAAATTGTGTGCATGTTGGTGATAATTGGGTATTCGCCCACCGGCCAAAATGGCACGAAGGTTGTGCTGACGGCACAATTCCTTGCGCGCTTCATAAAGGCGTCGACCCAAACGATAACCGCGATATTCTGGCGAGATAAGTACGTCCAGACCGTACATCGCATCGCCTTTAGGGTCGTTCAGAATGTTTTCTTTTTGATCCACTAGGTCGTCATAGGTATGCGGGTTACTGAAACGTTGGTAATTCGCCTGAACGGACAGGGCGATACCGACAATGTTGCCGTGATCTTCTAGGCAAATTTGTCCTTCCGGAAAATCTTTTATCAGCTGATGTATGGTGTGTTTAGGCCAAGAACCACCGATGTCATGGTAGACCTTGTCCATCAGTATTTTTACTTGCTCGTAATCATTATTGGTTAAATTGCGAATTTTTAAATGTAAGTCTTCTAGCATGATGTCCTCTGCTGTGTTGTCTGCCTGCCATTGTATTGAGTACTCTTATTTCCAGTATCGATTTCGCAGTGCAGTGGTGTCTTTATATGACAGGATAATACCGCTTCTTTAGGTAATGAGTGTGTTAATTTGTATTTAAATAGAGGAAAAAAGAAAACCCCCGCCGAAGCGAGGGTTTTTGGATTAGAAAAGAGTTTTTACGATTATGTTGGGATTATGACTTACTGAATTCTGGGTACGCTTCCATACCACATTCAGAAAGGTCAACGCCTTCGTATTCTTCTTCTTCTGTTACTCGAACACCCATGATGGCTTTGATGATCAACCAAACGACTAGGCTAGAGAAGAATACCCAAATGAAGATAGTCAATGCACCGGCGATCTGTCCGCCGAATGTTGTACCGTCGTTGGTTAGAGGCACTGCTAGCAAACCCCAAAGACCCACAACACCGTGAACAGAGATAGCGCCCACTGGATCATCGATTTTCAGTTTATCTAGCGTCAGGATAGACACAACAACAATCACACCACCGACTAGACCAATTAGTGTTGCTCCAAGAGCAGAAGGTGTATCAGGACCTGCTGTGATAGCAACCAGACCAGCCAATGCGCCGTTTAGAAGCATGGTTAGATCGGCTTTACCGAATAAAATACGAGCTAGAACAAGTGCGCCAATTGCGCCGCCTGCTGCCGCTGTGTTGGTATTCAAGAACACCATAGCCACAGAGTTAGCACTTGCGATATCGCCAAGCTTAAGAACAGAACCGCCGTTGAAACCGAACCAACCCATCCAAAGGATGAAAGTACCCAGTGTCGCAAGTGGTAAGTTAGCACCAGGAATGGCACGAACTTCACCGTTAGGACCGTATTTACCTTTACGAGCACCAAGTACTAGAACACCAGCCAATGCTGCAGAAGCACCTGCCATGTGAACGATACCGGAACCTGCAAAGTCAGTGAAACCTAGGTCGCCAAGGCTAAACATGCCGAATACAGAACCGCCGCCCCATGTCCAGTTACCTTCCATTGGGTAGATGAACCCTGTCATTACCACCGCAAAGATAAGGAAAGACCAAAGCTTCATACGCTCAGCAACGGCACCAGAGACAATAGACATTGCTGTTGCAACGAATACCACTTGGAAGAAGAAGTCAGAAGCGCCAGCGTAAATCGAACCGCCTTCGAAGCCGTCTTCACGACCAGAAAAATCCGTTAGAGTAGACGCAACGTCTACATCTTGAATACCCGTTAGAAACAGTTCACCACCGTACATGACGGAGTAACCGCAAATGAGATACATAATGCAAGAGATGGCAAACAATGCCACGTTCTTAGTTAAAATCTCAGTGGTGTTTTTAGCACGTACTAGACCTGCTTCCAACATGGCAAATCCCGCTGCCATCCACATAACCAGTGCACCACACACCAAGAAGTAAAAGGTGTCCATGGCATATTGTAAGTGAAAAATTTGATCTTGCATGTTTCGCCCCCCTAAAGGCT
>CAXBGJ010000106.1:0-10788 GCA_963975045.1 uncultured Marinomonas sp.
CTTGAATGGGGGTAAATGTTGTAAATCCCATGTCAGAAAGTAAAGCCGTTAGTTTTGTTGGAAGAAGGTTGGTTAAAGCGTGATTGAATTGGGTCACAAAAGGCCTGTTTAGATTGAGTAAATAATAGGCGAAGGATACCAGAAAAACGCTATAAATACTGTTCTTCACTATTTATTCCGTGTCGGTATCGTGATTTTTAGGTAGAGTAACAAAGAGTATGAATAAAGTGGCATGTGGAGACGCTTTATTATTTGAAAAACATCGATGGATAGACAATGATTTCTTCAAAAAACCGTGTGAAAGGTAGTAAAGCGCACTACGTTGTTTTTTTTATTATTCTTTTGTGCGGAATGGCAATAAGTTTTGCCATTTATTTAGAAGAATGCAGGCAAGCTTATAACAAGCAGAAAGCATCAGGCGCTTATTTTACAGAAAAATTGAATGATGGCTTGACGCAATATATCACTCAACTGTCTTCTGTTGTCGCGCTCATTGAATCTAGTGAAAGAGAGGTATCTTCTAGCCATTTTTCACGCTTTGTTCGCAGTCTCTCAATATCCCCAAGTGTTGGCTTTTATTTTGCGAAGTATGTACCAGCAGATAAAAAATACGAGTACGAAATACAGCAGAGAGTTCTCCTAGGTAACATCAATTTTTCGATTTATCCTGAGGGCGATAGAAAAGAGTATATGCCACTGGCGTTGGGCTATCCCGATAAATTCATCTATGGGTACGATATGTTGTACCCGCAATATCGAGACATTAACGCCGTTATCCAAGCCCGTAACGCATCAGCTTTCATGCTGTCGGAACCGACTATTCCTCCTTTTTCTGATGTTGCATCGAACCGTGTTGCTGATACCTTTGTTTTGAGAGCGCCTATTTATCTACCTGTTGACGTGCGCTCCTATAAATTAACGGACGGTATTGGCTTTCATGGAATGGTTGGTGCGTATTTTAGTATCGGCAGTTTGTTAAATCAGGTTACGCCTTTAGCGGGTCATGATTTGTATTTTCGACTTGCTGAAATGTCATCTAGTGATCCTATTTGGTTTGTAGATTCATCAGCCGCTTCGTTATGGAGCGAAGGGGAGTTTGATACGCATTATCTGTCTGTTGCTGGGCGGAAGTGGCGAATTGACACTCGTTATATTGAAAGTGCTAACAGTCGAATTAATTGGCTTTTGGTTATTATTCCATTTTTTGCTTTTAGTTTATTAGCCTTGATCTTGTCTTCTTATACACGAAAGCTGTTCTTAACCTATTATTCAGCACTCGATTCTGTCAATAAGCGTATTGAGATAGATGAGCTAACGGGGTTATTAAGCCGCTATCAAATTCAGCGAGAGTTGGATGAATTAATTGTTACTTGCCAGAAAGACAATGCGCAGTTGGCTGTGCTAATTTTAGACTTGGACCACTTTAAAACTATTAATGATGCGTTTGGTCATGAAGTGGGCGATAAGTTGATTGCGAAAGTGTCAAAACGGCTAACGTCTGTTTTGCCGAAAAATGCGATTGTGGGCTACTTGGGGGGCGATGCTTTTCTTGTTTTGCTTGTACATGATGATGATCAAAATATGCCGCAGCTGAATACTCTGGCTAAAGAAGTGATACGAAAAATTAGTCAGAGTTATTTTGTGGATGGTTTAACACTCGATATTGGCTGCTCTATTGGTGTCGCTTTGTACCCAGAATTTGGTTTGGATAGTGTCACGCTGATTAAAAACGCTGATATGGCGGTCTATCAAGCCAAAACATCGGGACGAGCTACGTATCATTTTTATGACGGTGAAATGGGTCGTCGATTTGCCCGTAATGTAAGAATAGAAACACGGTTGCGACAAGCGCTACAGAAAGAAAGCCTAGAGCTTCATTTTCAGCCTAAAGTTGACCTTATGACTGAGCGTTGTGTTGGTATGGAAGCGTTATTGCGCTGGAATGATGAGGAGCTTGGTGCGGTTTCTCCAGCTGAGTTCGTTCCTATCGCAGAACACACCGGGATTATTGTGCCTTTGGGTGACTGGGTATTTGAGCAAGCTTTTAAGCATATATTAGAGTGGCAAGAGCAAGGTATTACAGTGCCACCCATTGCGATAAATTGCTCTGCGGCTCAGCTTAAAAGAATCGATTTTTTACCAAAACTATTGGCTCTGCTGAATAAGTACAAAGTGGATCCAAGCTTGTTGGAAATTGAAGTGACAGAGTCTATCTTGATCGAGGACGCGGAAAGTTGTGCTGAGCTTTTACGACAGATCAGTCGCCTAGGCATGAAGTTAGCCATTGATGATTTTGGTACGGGTTATTCAAGTTTGAGCTATTTGAAAGATCTGCCGTTTCATTACGTCAAAATTGATCAGGTCTTTATTCGAAACATCATTGAAGACAAAAAACACGCCGCGTTGACTCACGCGATTATCAGCTTGAGTCATGACTTGGGGCTTAAGGTGATCGCTGAAGGCATCACCAATGTTCATCAGTTAATTATGTTGCAAGAATTTGGTTGTGATATTGGTCAAGGTTACCTGTTCAGTAAGGCCCTAGGAGCTAATACCATGGGTAGTGACCCTATAATAGTGGCACTTAATGAGCAAGGTAGTGATGATTAAACACGGTGGAGAGGCAGTCAGCGTGGAGCGTTACGAGCGACTTTCTCTTTAAGTGCTTCCCAAAATTGATTGAGATTTGGGTTTTGATTAAACTTAGATCGATACAGGCGTATCTCTAACGGAATATGCCAATTTTCCTCTCCTGCCAAAGCCACTTTGCCATAGTTTAATGTGTCTAGCATTAGGCGTTTTGGAATCCAGCCAATACCATAACCTTCTTTTACCATGGCTTTGATACTCACTGAGTGATAATTCTCAGAGATGGTGTGTAGCTGCGGAACGTCCCTTTGCCTTTGTAAGTGATGATGAATAACAGGTTGTAAAAACGAGTTTTCATAATAGCCAATATAGGGAAGGGGTTTCCGCTTTGCACCGGGAAGCGTATATTTTGGCTCGCCATCTGCATTCGTTACGCTGCAAGGGATGAGAGTCTCTTCGGAAATTATAATATGCTCGTATTGCTCATCATCCAAAGCGCGGATGAAGTTTATGGCTGGATGCCAATAGCAGAGCATAATGTCACATTGTTGATCCATCAAAGAGTTTACAAAATCAATTCCTAGCCATGAACTGGACTTCATATTGATGTCTAATTCCATATTGATATCTAGGCAAAATGGTTCAATCACTTCTTTATAAAAGCTTAGAAATAAAGTTTGTGAGGTCACAAAGCGTATTTGAGACTCTTCTTGTTTTCGAATTTCTTGGCAGCGTTCTTTGGTGTCTTTGAGTTGCCGTGTAATCAATTCTGCACTTTGAAGAAAGACTTCCCCCGCAGGCGTTAGAGATAACGGAAGCGTATTACGGTCGATTAATGTAACGCGCATCTCTTCTTCAAGCAGCTTTATCCGCCGACTAAAAGTCGGTTGTGTAACGTTTTGCTCATCTGCAGCACGTGAAAAGTGGCGAGTCTTTGCGAGGGCAATGAAGTCCTCAAGCCATCTTATTTCCATGACATCTCCTGACGAGCAGAAGACGTAAGCAAGAGCATCATAGTCGCTCCTCCTCAATAGCATGACAAGCCACACTGCTGCCGTCGCTTTGTGGTGTCATGGCGGGTGACTCTTCATAACATCGCGGATTTGCATAAGGACATCTTGCTTGAAAAACACAACCAATTGGCTTTTCTGTTGGGGTTGGTACTTCACCAATTAATCGAATCGGTTGGGCGATACTGCTGTCTAATCTAGGAATGGCCGATAATAAGGCTTGAGTGTAAGGGTGTTTTGGCGAACTAAACAGAGTATTGGTTGGTGCCAATTCACAGATCTTGCCTAGATACATTACGGCAACTCTAGTGGCAAAATGTTCTACAACGGCAAGATCATGAGTAATAAAGAGATAACTAAGATTACGCTCTTCTTGCTTGTCCATCATTAGGTTTAAAACTTGAGCTTGTACAGAAACGTCCAGAGCTGAAAGCGGTTCGTCAGCCACAATAAAATCAGGTTCGACGGACAATGCACGCGCTAAGCTAATGCGTTGGCGTTGTCCACCCGAAAATTCATGAGGGTAACGATCCGAGCTTGAAGCAGAGATGCCGACAGACTCTAATAATTCATCAATCTGTTGATCCACTTGCGACTGAGATAGTTGTGGATTATGGAATGAAATGGGTTCACTGAGTGTTTGGTAAACGGTCATTCTAGGGTTTAACGACGCATAAGGGTTCTGAAAAACCATTTGCATACGACGACGAAAGAACATTCGTTGGCGATTGTTTAACTTATCTATGCGTTGATCAAGATAATGAATTTCACCCGCGCTAGGTGTTGTTAATCCCATAATGGCACGTGCAAGCGTGGATTTACCGCAGCCGGTTTCTCCAACCACACACAAGGTTTCGCCTTGATTAATCGTGAGGTTTATACCGTTTAATGCATGCACACTGTCTTTTTTTCTTTTTAGCTTACCTTGATGGAAGTGCCATTGGCCAAGCCAGCTTTCGTTGGTGGTAAAGGCTTTTTCCAAACCGCTAATTTGAATAAGAGGCGTCGCCATTAACTGGCCTCCTTATCTTTATTAGCAAACTCATCGAGCATGTCTTCTACTAAGAAACAGGCAACAGTAGAAACGCCGCTGTAAATAAATCTTGGCTGTTCTTGTCGACACTTTTGCGTAGCGTAAGGGCAGCGAGGGTGAAAAGCGCAACCTGACGGCCTTTCTGCCAGAGATGGCATACTGCCTTGAATTTGGTTTAGTCGCTGACCTGGTAATGTCATTTGTGGTAGCGCGTTTAATAGCCCTTGAGTGTAGGGGTGTTGGGGGTCGTTGATTATTTCAAGGGTCGGACCTTCCTCTACCACCCGACCGGCGTACATCACCAAGGTTCGATCGGCGACCTTAGACACGACTCCAAGGTCATGGCTGATTAAGACAAGTGCAACGCCATTGTCACGGCAAATAGCCAGTAAAAGCTGTAATATTTCAGCTTGTATGGTGACATCGAGTGCTGTCGTTGGCTCATCGGCAATAATAATATCAGGGTTGAGCAACAACACGGACGCAATGATAACCCGTTGTCTCATGCCACCAGACAATTCATGGGGGTATTGATCAAAGCGTTTCTCTGGCGATGCGATTTGCACGTGATGAAGTTTTTCGATGGCAATATTTCGAGCATCTTTGTAGGCGACTTTGGTATGACTGCGGATGGTTTCAATCAGCTGATCACCAATAGTAAGCACTGGATTGAGTGTCATCATTGGATCTTGAAAAATCATTGCGATGCGTTTGCCACGAACTTCTTGTAGCTGTCGCAGATTCATTGTGGTGATTTCTTTATTTTCCAATCTGATGGAGCCAGAAGCGATATAACCCGGCTTACCAATGAGATTTACAATCGAAAAACCTAATACAGATTTTCCGGCACCAGACTCACCAACAATAGCAATTCGTTCACCACGGTTTAGCGTGAAGCTGACGTCAATAAGGGCAGCGAGTTCTCGCTGTTTCATATGAAAATTGACGTTTAAATTACTGACGCTTAATAAATTCATATTAGTCTTTATATACCCTTGGATTTAGGTGATCACGTAACCAATCTCCGAGTAAATTCATCGACAAAATTAAGATAATGAGCGTGACACTAGGGATGACACAAATCCACCATGAACCGGCAAACATGTAGGCAAATCCGGCTGAGATAAGTGAGCCAAGCGATGGCTCTGTTGCAGGCATGCCTAACCCTAAAAAAGACAAAGCCGCTTCTGCAACAATGGCGTTTGCGATTTGAACGGTAAAAATAACCAAGATAGGCGAGAGTGTGTTCGGCAAAATATGGCGAAACATGATGCGTTTTGAACTAATGCCCATGACCCTCGCAGCATCGACGTATTCCTTTTGCTTTTCAGCTAATACGGAGGCTCGAATGGTTCGAGCAAAAAGCGGCCATTCGGTTAAGCCTATGACGAGAATGAGAATAATCATGGCGAGTTGTTGGTATCGAGCCATACCGAACAGCGACTGGAAAATAGCAAGGAAGACAATCGCGACCATCATGTTTGAAAAAGACAATTGAATGTCGGCGCAACGCATCAACAGGTTGTCGATTCGGCCACCTAAATAGCCAGACACAAGGCCGATACAAATACCCAATGTGGCTTGAATTAATACCGCACATATCCCTATTGTTAGTGATAGTCGTGTGCCATATAAAATGACGGATAATAGATCTCGTCCTTGGGCGTCTGTCCCTAATAGAAAGCGACTGTCGCCACTGATCCAGCTGGGTGCAATCTCAGCATTCATTAAATCCATAAAGGCCGGGTCAGCAATGTCAAAAGGTGCCACCAGCGGAGCGAGCAGCGCGACAAGGACATAAAATATAAAAATAATCAGAGCCAATACGGCAAGTTTGTCACCCACAAACCCCGACCAAATATGATTCCATCGACTGCCTGATATAGGGTGAATGAGCTCTTTCTTGAGGTACTTCATAATCCATGACTCGCTAAGCGTACGGTCGGATTGACTAAACCATATATTAAGTCTACGACGGTGTTGGTGATAACAAACATGCCGCCGACAACAATTAAATAAGCTGAAATAAGAGGCGTATCAACTCGACTCACCGCATCCATAAACAAAAACCCCATGCCAGGCCATTGGAAAATAGTTTCCGTTAAAATGGTGTAAGCGACCAGTGTTCCTGCTTGAATTCCGCCCACGGTGATAACCGGCAGCATGGTGTTTTTGAGGGCATGGATAAAATAGATTCGTCGTGCAGACAGGCCTTTTGACCAAGCAAAACGTATGTATTCAGACTGCAATACTTCCATCATTTCTGCTCGAATTAAGCGTACAAAAATCGGCATTAACGCAATAGCAAGAGTAAGGCTTGGTAGCAATAAGTGTTTCAATCCGTCTTTGGTGAAAATACCACTTTGCCATAAACCTAAAAATTCCGTTGTTTGGCCTCGGCCAAAGCTGGGCGCCATATTTAATTCGATGGAAAAAATGTAAACCATGAGAATGGCGATAATAAAAATAGGCACAGACAGACCGATAGAGCTAATGATCATCAGCAGTCGAGAGAAGAAATTTTTGGGCTTTATCGCCGCCAAAACACCACAAGGTGTGGCGATTAAAATAACGACTAAAATTGCACAAAAAGCCAGCTCCAAGGTGGCGGGGAGCTTTTTTAAAATGACGTCTAGCGCGGGTTCTTTGTAGTAGTACGATGTGCCAAGATCGCCGTGAATGGCACCCTTAGCAAAACGCCAATACTGTGTTAAAAAACCGTCATTTAAGCCTAATTCATTACGCAGTTGGTTGCGCTCATCAGACGACACAGACATACCAACCATTTGTTGTACGGGATCACCTAACTTATCTTGTATGGCAAAACTGATCACACTGATAATGATCATAACAAAGCAAGCCTGAATTAAGCGGCGCAGTAAAAAAATCAGCATTAGAGGGCTTTATTCCTACTTGTTATGGGGGTCATGATTTTGTGGTTCTCGTTGATAAATAACGCAGAGTATTTATTTGCCTTCAATGAACAAATCCCCCAAATGAGGGTAGTTTTGGTCGTTGACTATGTCCTGAATTTTAACATTGTTTTTGGCCGCCCAAATAAGAGATTGCCAATACAGTGGGACAATAGCCGAATCCTCATACAAAGTACGCTCGACTTGTTGCATAAGGCGGAGGCGTCTTTCTGGGTTCATTTCCCTGTTTGCTTGGTGAATGTTGTCATCAATGCTGTGTTTGCAATATTCGCTGGCATTATAAGCACCTAATCCTGTTTTGGCATCCGGGCAAGCGATAATAAATTCAAATAGATTATTTGAATCCATCGTGTCAGATTGCCAACCCAGCATCATCATATCCGCGCTGCGATCATCAAACTCTTTAAAGTATTGAGCCTTGGGTAGGGTTTTTAGCTCTACGGTAATGTGAATTCTAGCGAGCATGGCGGTGATGGCTTGGGCGACTTTTTCATCGCTCATGTAACGGTTGTTAGGAGCCATCATGCTGATGCGAAAGCCTTTTTCGTAGCCTGCTTGCTTCATTAACTCCAGCGCTCTGGGTAAATCGTATTCTGGTTCTAGGTTGTTAATGTGGCCTAAGAAGCGATCCGCGCTTAATTGGCCAGCGGGTGTGGCGTAACCTTTTAAGATTTTTTCGACAATGAGCGATTGATTGATCGCTAAATTGATGGCCTTTCTAACTCTCACGTCTTGAAATTCTTTGCGACGCTTTTGATTCATATGCAGCAATAATATGCGTGTGCTTGGTAGCGTAACCAGCTGTATTCCTTGTATTTTTTTAGTTCGCTCTATATCAATAGGAGAAACGGGGAAAATAAAATCGACGTCACCTGATAGAAGGGCGGCGAGTCGAGTTGAGTCGGCTCGAATCGGCGTCATGATTATTTGGTCTACGTTGCCAACGGAGTCTTTGTCCCAATAATCTGGGTTACGTTTGAGTTCCATTCGGCTGCCTAACTCTCTACTTACTAGGCTAAAAGGTCCTGTTCCAGACACATTGCGTGAGGCAAATGTTTCACCGTATTTGATGATTTGGTCTTGACCTTGGTAGAAGATCTTATCCATTGGAAATACATACGTCATGATGTTAAGTAACAATGGATTTGGTGTTGCGGCGTTTACGTCAATTGTATAGTCATCGACCAGAGAAACAGAGGCGATGGTGTCAAACATGGCACGAAAGTCAGGGGATTTTTTTAAGCGGTTAATCGTATAAACAACGTCCTTCGCCGAAAAAACATTACCGGAGTGAAAGGTGACATTTTCACGTAAAAAAAAGCGTATTGTACGTGGATCAAGGCGCTGCCAATGAGTCGCTAAACGAGACTCGAATTGACCGTTTTGTTTCCATCGCAATAGCGGATCAAACGCTAAGTGTGAAAATTGCAATGTGCCTTCAGAAAGTTGTTCATGGGGGTCTAATGAGATTGGATCGGCATCAAAAGCCACTCTTAGTGTGGTCGCTGCTGCCGTATTCCATAAGATTAGAGCCAAGCAGCAGGCTAAAATAACCTTTATCTTCATTCTTCTAGGTCTCTTTTTGGGATGGCTAGTGATGTGGTCGTCTTATTCTAAAGGTGGTTCTGTGCTCATGAATTGAAGAGTTTTGGTTTACATGAGTGAATATTGACCATATAGGTGAAACTTCATTTTTACAAATAAATGCGTAAAAAGACAGCAAGACGCTGTGATGCTGACGCTTTTAGACAATATATGTGTTTTATTTAAAATAACAGAATTAAAAGATGCTGATGAAAATGAATTATTTTGCACACCTACACATAGCTTCTATCACTAATACGTCTTGGGTTGGGAATTTGCTTGGCGATTTTCCTGTTGATGTGAGTGAGTTGGACTCTGACTTACTGGCGGGTTGGCGTTTGCATCAACAGGTTGATGTGATGGTCGATCAACATGAGGCGAGTGTTTTGTTTCGTTCTATGCCACGAAAAGGGCGCCGCCGATTTGCGGGGATTGTACAAGACATCGTAATGGATTATTGGTTAATACAGAATTGGACGCGCTTTAGTTCAGTGCCTTTGAGCATTTTTTGTGATCAAGCGGTTCTGGGTCTAATGAAAGATAAATATCGAAGTCCTGATCGTCTCAGAAACATGATTAGTTCATTAGAAGATGATAATTGGCTTTCTAATTTGGGCACACTAGAGGGCGCGGAAAAAGCGATTCACTCTATTATGCGACGTTGGCGATATGGCGAGCATTTACAGTATTTCTTGGATGATCTGCCGCAAGTGATTGCGCAGGCAGAA
The DNA here is from genome assembly GCA_963975045.1 of uncultured Marinomonas sp. Classification (GTDB taxonomy): domain Bacteria; phylum Pseudomonadota; class Gammaproteobacteria; order Pseudomonadales; family Marinomonadaceae; genus Marinomonas. Next base: position 9,878 of record CAXBGJ010000106.1, read on the forward strand.
GCGCCGTTTTTAGCGCTATACCCAGATTTATTGGATTACGTGCAAGGCGAAATGAAAAAAGCCGAGGCCACACACAGCCTCGGCTAATGGGCCTTTTGACGGTTTAAGTCATAGCGGGCCCGATCGAGAGAACAACCAGATAAACGAGAAGTTTGGTGCAGATTCCTCGCCTTCGCTTAACTGGAATAATGATTATAGATAGTTTGTGTTGTGGCGCCTTGATTTAAGTCAGATTAGACGAGATCGCTAAAATTAAAACTCATTCTATTGCTGTGTAGTATTTTCTCTATCTTTGCGGAACTTGTGGTAGAATCCGCCACCGAAAAAGACTTGGTCATAAAGGGGAGTTAGGGTGAGCGTTCAGTGGTATCCAGGGCACATGAATAAAGCGCGTCGAGAAATCGAAGAAGTCATGACGCAAGTAGATGTTGTTATTGAGGTGTTGGATGCCCGTATTCCTGATTCCAGCCAGAATCCTATGCTTAATACATTGCGTGGGGAAGTGCCTGTTTTACGCCTTCTTAATAAAAAAGATCTAGCGGATAAAGTTCGTCTAGACTTATGGTTAGAGCATTGGCGTGATAATGAATCGGTTCTAGCCCATCCCTTTTCTACGCTGGATAAAGCCGATGTGGCTAAGATTAGCCAATGGGTGAGTCAAATGGTTCCCCATAGAGGCAGCGCAGAAAAACCGATTCGTGCCATGATTGCTGGTATTCCGAATGTTGGAAAGTCCAGTTTAATGAATGCGTTATTGGGTCGTCGTGTTGCAAAAGTGGGTGATGAGCCTGCGGTCACTAAGTCACAACAAAAACTGAAAGTAACCAATGGCTTTCAGTTATTGGATACACCAGGAATTTTGTGGCCAAAAATTGAAAACCCGGGTGCCAGTTATCGTTTAGCGGTGACTG
>CAXBGJ010000107.1:0-10675 GCA_963975045.1 uncultured Marinomonas sp.
TGGGCTGTATTTCGATTGCCAGAAGCCTTTGGAGTGCAGACGCTTACCCTGAGGCAAGTTTCGCTGTCGGTCTTGGTGTTCTTGTTGTTGGTCGATTGATTGGCGGTAGTGTCGCAAACAGTTTGTATTATAAGTTTTACAATAAATGGCGGATTAATAACGAATTATTAAACGGTACTAGCAGCAATAGAATAATGAAAGGGGCTGCACTTATTGCCGCGATCTACCCTTTAACTATCTATAAGTTTAGTGCAACACAAGTCATAGATGCTTTAGACACTTTTCCAACCAGCCGTAAAATCGCTTCGACCACAGCAAATAGTATCGATGCTTTTGTTGAATGGTTAACGATTTCGTTTGAAGATGTTTTTGATTCGATCACTTGGGCTATCCGCGGCATGCTGGATTTTCTTGAGCTGTTGTTTATTGGCACGCCTTGGCCTGTGATGGCGCTGCTATTACTTTTATTGTCATGGAAAATGGCAGGTTGGAAAGTGGTGGCGTTTACTGCTGCTGCCTTGACGTATCTAGGGGCATTTGGCTTCTGGGATAAATCAATGAGCACCATGGCGTTGGTCGGTGCTTCGGTGTTTATCTGCTTACTCATTGGTGCGCCTTTGGGCATTCTTGCCGCCAAAAACCCTCGTTTTAACAGAATTCTAAATCCCATCTTGGATGTGATGCAGACCATGCCGAGTTTTGTTTATCTGATTCCTGCCATTGCGTTCTTTTCAGTCGGCAAACCGCCTGCAGTATTAGCAACCGTAGTGTTTGCTATGCCGCCGATGATTCGTTTGACGACGTTAGGCATTCAACAGGTTAGCCCTTCTGTCGTTGAGGCGATGTTGGCGTTTGGTGCCAGCCCAAGACAGGTGTTATTGAAAGCTCAATTACCCTTAGCAATGCCTTCTATTATGGCGGGCATTAACCAAAGCATCATGATGAGTTTGTCTATGGTAGTGGTTGCTGCTCTTATTGGTGCTGGCGGACTTGGGTACGATGTTTTGTCTTCTTTGCAGCATCTTGAGGCCGGTAAAGGTTTACTGGCGGGTCTTGCGATTGTGTTGTGCGCGATGATTTTGGACAAAATTATTCGTGGTCGAATGGAAGTGAATAAGTAGTTAGTAAAGAATGAGAGAGAAGTGAGCCGACGTGCATATGGCGGCTCACTTTGAGTTTAAAAAGTAAAAGAAGGGAAAATAATGAAGAAGTTATTAAGTACATGTGTTTTAAGTGCGGCAATAGGTTTAACAGTTTCCCAAGGAGCAAGTGCAAAGGAAACGATTGTTCTCGGTGAACTTAACTGGGAGGGTGCGGTAGCGATTGAGCACGTTTTAAAAGTAGTAATGGAAGAAAATTTCGACGTTGATGTCGAAATTATTGCAGCAGATCAGGCAGCAATTTGGTCAGCTATGGATTCTGGTAAAGGCAGTATAGATGTCTTTCCTGATATCTGGACGACTTTGCAAAGTGAAGCTTGGAGTAAGTTCGTTGTAGAAGGCAGTCGTGAAAGTGTTAAGGTAAACAAAATTCCTTATCTAGGCGATAATGGCTTTTACATCCCTGGTTACATTCAAGATGAATATGGTGTGAAATCTGTTTATGATTTAGCAAAGCCAGAAGTCGCAGCATTGTTTGACGGTGACGGTGACGGTCTAGGTGAGTACTGGATTGGAGCGTCAGGTTGGGAGTTGGTTCAAACTAACCAAATCAAAGCCAAAAGCTATGGCTTTAGTGAACTTTATACACCAACGGTTTTCTCAAGTGCCATTATGCAAGCTCAGTTGAAAAAAGCCTATCGTAAGAAAGAAGGTATGTTGTTCTATTATTGGACACCAGCATGGATCCATTATGCTTATGATCTTCGTAAGTTAGAAGAGCCTGAGTTTACGGGTTATTCAAATATAGATAAAAAAACCAATCAAGATTATAACCCTGATGGATGTTATGACTTTCAAGACACCGATAATTGGTTAGCAGACAGTGAAATAACCTGTGCTTATCCAATTGTGCCAGTTCATATTGGCTATACCGCTTCATTGGAAGATAGAGCTCCTGAAGTCGCGGAATTTTTGAGTAATGTTGTTATTGATGGCTCTGTTGTAAGTAAATGGATCTTTGCTTTATCTACAGGCGATGAAACAGCACCTGAAATTGCAAAAAAATGGGTTAACGAAAACCCTGATATCATAAACTCTTGGTTGCAATAATCTCATTATATTAGTTTTAATATTAGCTAAGAAATAAGACGGAATCGAGTTGATGATTTTGTCTGTAGCAGGCTTTTAATCATAAAAGCCTGCTACTTTGTTTTAACTGAAAAGGGTTTTTAAGCGCACAACAGCGAGTATCCTCCATGGAATTCCTCTATCTATGAACACCTACTCTCAAACCGGTCCTTTAATCGCAGATTATGATGGTGTGTTTACTCTGTCATTTTTACTTCTACCTGAATACTCTATGATGTCTTTGCTTTCTATGACAGAGCCATTGCGAATAGCCAATCGTATCGCCGAGAAAGAAGTCTTTCGTTGGCAGTGTTTAAGTGAGGATGGTAACCCAGTCATAGCGAGTAACGGTATGGCGTTAGAGCAATCTATCCATATAGATTCTTGTGCCCCACCAAAAAATTTGTTTGTGAATGCGAGTTTTCGTCCTGAAAAATACACTGGCGAAACGTGTGTTAGGTGGTTACGTAATCTAGACAGAAAAAACAGTGTCATTGGAGCGATAGATACGGGTTGTTATGTCTTAGCAAAAGCAAAACTGTTGGAAGGTTATAAAGTGACACTACACTGGGAGGCCAAACCAGCCTTTCAAGAGCGATACCCTTATTTAAACGTAAGTGATGAACTGTTCAAAATTGACGGTAATCGAATCACTTGTGCTGGCGGTGCGGCCGCGTCAGATATGGTTCTGTATTTTATAGAATATTACTGTCAGAGTGAGGTGGCTGACTTAGTTTGTGAGCAGCTTATTTCCAATGGAACGCGAAATCACGCCGATAGACAAAGACCCAGTAGGTCAAAAAAATTAAATGTATATCACCCAAAAATACTGAAAGCATTGGAATTGATGGATGGCAATATCGAAACGCCGCTAACGACGGTGCATATTGCCAATGTCCTATCTATTTCAATTAGGCAATTAGAGCGCCTATTTCTTCAGCATTTAAAATCTTCTCCGTCGGCGTATTATTTACGGCTTCGAATGGAATATGCGCATTATTTATTGTCTGATTCTGGTTTGAGTATCACTGAGATAGCGTTAGCCAGTGGGTTTTGTTCTACCGCGCATTTTAGTCGTCGCTATCGAGCTTTTTATGGCAAGACAGCGACACAGTATCGCCTTTTAACGTTAGCTTAGCGTCGTACTTCTCTCCAATATTCTGATACGAGAAAGCAGCTCATCTCTGTCTATATAGCAGCCTTGTAGTTGGCGCATACCTGACTTAAGGTCGAAAGCATTGCGAGCATGTAATACACGACGATTATCAAAGACAACCATTTCTCCAGCGCTAAGACGGAAAAATAATTGAAACTTTGGTTCTCGGGTTAACAAAATAAAACATTGGTAGGCTTTATAGAGCGCCATCGTTTGATGAGCTGGAACATCAACCGGACCTCTAATAAAGTTAGCGTGACGAACTTCAATCACCTCGTCGTTACTGTCAGTCGCAATCACTGTGCCGCGAAAACGGTAATCGCAGTAGGGGTCTTTATTATTGAAAGACATTGGAATGCTTGATAAATCACGAAACTCTTCTGGATGGTGTTCTCGCATGTATTCTGCGATTTTAAAACCATCGACAAATATGGACTCTCCGCCACTCGCGTCATTCACCAAACAATGTAGGAATTGTAATCCTGGTTGTAATTCACGAGCCGATAAATCCGTGTGCAGCGGTAAGCGTAGGTTTGTATTCGCTGAGGTATTCGCTGTCGCTGTTGTTTTGACATCGAATAGCGTGCCGTAATTTGACTCACGCATAAAAGATATTCGATCCGTTATTTTTGTTAAGGATCCAAGTGTTGTATTTACGTCGGTAACCAATGCAATACCATAATCTCTTAACGCTCGTAACCAAGTTAGTAATTCCGCATCACTTTCTACAATCGCATCATGATGCGTTCTCGGAAGCTCTTTCGTAATGCGCTCTTCATCCCATATAGTGGGTTTCCATTGCTGACTCTGTTGCACTTCCTTGCTGTAACAATGGCTCAGTAACCACCCAGGATGGTATTTACTAACATGATCTGCGTGATCCCACTCAATAACGATTCTATGATCATCTGTGATGTAAGCATTAGATGCTTTGATCGTGAAAGGAACGTCACAGATTTCAAAAGTCTGTTCTCTTGTTGCTGTCGATATGCATTTTGGGCAGTGACAGTTGTCACGCAGCCATAAATAGTGAAATTCACTTTTATGTCCATGATCCCAAATAACCGTCATAGACTCTTCATTTAACTCAATTTGTACCGGATGGTGCTTGATAGGATAAGGCGTGAATGAGGCTATTTCTAAGTTGGTATCAGGTGAGCTCATAGTGTCGTCCTAGATAATAAGGTAAAAAATCATAAGATTAAGATTGAATTAATCTTATGATGAAAGAGGCTTTTTTCTGTGATATCCAGTCGACTTTCTGTTGCATCAATACGACAAATAGAAAAATACGCACAAAAAAGGAAACAGTGTTGCAATGAAGTCTGGACAGTCGATCCTATAAGTCCAGCTGGAAACTCCCCTATATCCCCACGCCTGATATAGCGATGTCTACTGCACTTTTCCCCATCGTTTGGGAACCTACATATTGGCCAGAAAAGGGGGGTCTTGAGAAAATCTTACGTACTAATGGCTCAAAGTGTTCCAAAGGTTTGGTTGGATAATCTGGGTCGAATGATGCCTGATCCCATTTTTCGCAGAAATCGACACATTTCTGGTACCAAGGATGATCTTTTAGATAGTCGCGTTCATTTGGGTTACCCCCAAAAAAATGAGCGTAGTAATAGTTCTGGAACAAACCATGTTGATTGATAATCCAAGTTACTTCTGGTCGTACGTACGGGCGTAAGATAGAAGCGGCAAGTTGCGAATGGTTGTAAGGTGAAAGGTCATCTCCGATGTCGTGTACAAGCGCAGCAAGGATCATTTCCTCATCTGCGCCATCGGCTTCCGCTCTCGTTGCTGTTTGTAAAGAATGCTCTAGCCTGGTTACTTGATAACCTGAAAATGTGTTTTCAAGGTTTTTAAGTGCACTAATAATACGATCTGGTAAACCTGCAACGTACTCGATTTCGTGTTTCTCTAAAAATTCGTAGTCTTCTTTGGTGCCATCTTTCATTTGGCGAAACTGTACTTTTTGCATGTTTTTCTCCTGCTTATTACTTGTTTATACCGAGCTCTTTTTTTTGAGTGCTATATAGCGGCCTTTTGGTTCATCAAGATCGATATAGGCGCCTTGTAAATGCCGATATCCTTCTGTCGGGTCAAAAGAGGTGCGACCATGCAAGACACGAGTGTTGTGAAACATCTGAAGCTGACCTGGTTCTAACTTAAAGCGCCATTCAAAGCGTGGATCAGAGAATAATTGCCCTAATCTCTGGCGAGCCCGCTGGAAGATTTTTAGTTTTTCTGGCTCTAATAGTGGTAAAAAATCTAATCTAGGACTGTAGGCGACACCTTCGACTCGTTTTGCTGAGTCAAGTTGAATCATAGTGCGGCGCTCAATGAGGTCGACATCTTGGTCGAAGTGACGGTATCGAACCGGTATCGTGCTTAATAATTCGACGCCATAGGGGTCTTCTTTACGTAACGCTTCTATGACAGATAAGCTGTCCACTAATGTGGATAAACCGCCGGTTGTTTCATTTTGAATACAATGGAGTAATTGCACACCAGGCATTGGGTCGCGATAAGGGTTATCGGTATGCGGGCCTAGAGATACGGATCGATAGGCTAAATCGTTAGAGTCCGGACGGGTATATACCTCAAAGTATTTGCCAAAGTTGGTGTGACGAATATTGCCAAAAAATTCAGCAACTTCTAAAACAGCATCAGAGCGTTCAGGCACATCGTTCACAATAATAAGACCGTAAGCTAAAAAAACCTCCAGAGCATTCAAAAGGCCTTTTTCGGATTTAAGGTCATCATATTTCACGAAAAAATCAGTTTTATCGATATTGCTTAACCAGGGTTTTGGTGCGGGTGTACCATCCCAAATGTCAAAATCGGCATGAAACTCATTAAGGTCATAAGTCCCCGTGTAGTCATCGCTGAATGATATTGCTAGCTTGTCTTTTGATATAGACTCGATTTTATTGACGCTAAGATCTTGGGGAAGTTGATGAGGATCGAAAAGACGCTGTTTGGTTACTCGGTCTAAATGTTGTTCGTCTTGACAGCGTTCTCGAAGCCATAGAGCAGGCAGTTCAATGTTCTTTTCATCAAACTGGGCAAACAAAGTGTTGTTCGCTTCGCTGATTGAAAATGTTACTTCTTTCATCGTTATCCCTCACTTAGATTGGAATGAATATCTACTGTATTCTTCCAATCTAGCTTGTCTTGAGTTGTTTGATTGTTGAGAATTATTTAGAGCTGGCAGGCGTTTAGGTAACAACCAAGTTGTTAAGGTTTTCTCCTTTCTCAAAAAGCATCATATTGACAACAACTTGGTTGACGGTGGCTGAGAGAGAAGATGATGAGGCAATATGAGGTGTTATAATGATGCCTTTATTTGTCCATAGTGGGTGATCACTAGGTAGAGGTTCCTCATCAAAAACATCCAAAAGAGCGCCTTTTAAATGGCCATCGTGAATGGCATGGATAAGGTCATTGTTAATAACATGCTTACCTCGTCCACAATTAATTAAATAGGCATTTTGAGGCATTTTACTGAATGTTGTTTGGGATAAAATGCCCTGAGTATGTGGGTTAAGGGGTAATAAATTCACTAACACATCCGCTTTACTAAGAAGGGTATTTAGACCTTCTTCTCCATTGAGACAATTCACACCAACTAATGCTTTTTGGTTCCGAGACCAACCGTGAACTGTGTAGCCAAATTGTGCCAGTTTTTCAGCGACATAAGCGCCTATTTCGCCCAATCCTAATAGGCCAATTTGAGTTTCTGACGCAGGGCGCTGAACAAAGTTTTGCCATTGTTTTTTAGCTTGGCAGTCTCTATATTGCTCAAAATCTCGCTGATAATTCAATATTCCCCATAAAATATATTCCAACATGCCTTGTTTTTGAACGGGGTCCACGATGCGACAAACTGGTACACCAGACGTGAGTAGTTTGGTCCCTAGATGGTCTACTCCAGCAGATAAAGTATGCAAGACTTTGATGTTTGGATAGTCAACTAATAACGTGTCAGATGGATGCCAGCAGGCAGCCACTTCAGCACGATCTGAACCAATATCGCCAGGTAAATAAACGGATATTTCAGGGTGTGATTTTTTAAATTCAGCTTTAATCGCATCGTTAAAATCAATGTCATTAGACGCCAATAATATAGACATGGTCATAGCGTTAATCCTTATAAGAAGGATCAATTCGATCCAATTTTCTCAACCAAGCTTGCCAAACGAAATGGCGCTCATGCTCTGCACCTTTAAATTGAGAATTAACGTGTTGAGCAAGCTTTTCCGGAATAGGTGAGATGTTGGTTAAACTTGCCATTTGAGAGGTGGCTAACTGAATTTCACAGGCTTTATTTAGGTAGTACATGATTTGAAACGCATCTGCGACTGTTTCACCTACGGTAAGCAAGCCGTGATGACGCAAGACCAAGCCGATATTATCACCAAGCGATTGCTGGATTCTTGCACGTTCTTCAAGGTTCCATGCGACGCCTTCATAATCGTGGTAGCCAAGATTATTATAGAATTCGGTGCTAATTTGATTCAGCATCAATAATTTATCATCACAAGCCGCCAATGCCATTCCGGGTACTGTGTGTGTGTGCATGACACAATGAGCATCCTCACGAGCAGTATGTACTGCACTGTGAATCGTAAAACCAGCCAGATTATAATCCGCATTACCTTCTAAAATTTTGCCATTAACATCGACGATGACTAAATCACTTGCCTTAATTTCATCAAACATAAGACCAAAAGGATTGATTAAGAATCGTGGCGTGTCATCTATGTCAGGTAAGCGCACTGAAAAATGGGTATATATCGTGTCTTCCCAACCCAACATGGCGGCGAGACGATAAGCAGCCGCTAAATCACGACGTAACTCGGCTTCTTGTTGTGAATAGTCATTAGCCATTGGTTTGCTCCTATAAACTCATTTTCGAAATCAAAGATTTGTACAGGAGAGACTTTATGAGATCAGTCATCCTATTCTATGGTGATATATTTGGACTGTGGTGTGCGAATCTAATTATGAAAAAATAATTTGACGAACAATCAGATTAATAGAATCTTAGCGTGGGAGGCTTGTTTCTTTGTGATACTTAGTCGACCACTTGTTGCATGTTAACGACATTTTACATTTTATAGTAATCATATTTTTACATTCGAGATCAGATCAAAATAATATCCCATTAATAACAGAATCATATGATGTATAGAGTCTACTTTGATTTACTTATGATCAAATCACGCTAACTTATATGAGGCCAATCTCAAAAAAAATAGCGACACTCAATTGGCAGAAGAGAAATCTCCGATCAATATATTTTGATTGATTTTAGATGAAAAATTTATTAGCTTACCTCAATATTATAGAATTTTTATTAGATATATGTTCTCCATTTATTGTGGGTATCTAGCTTGTCATTACGTAGCGAAAGTTAGCTTTTACAGTGAAAAATACTTTTAATAATAACCTCGAATGATCATAAGAGTAAGATCTTTTATATAAAAATATTGTTCTGAAATTTTAATTTAGGCCTAGATATGAAAATGGAAAAAATCGCTATTGTTCAAGAAGCTCCAGTGTTACTTGATTTGGAAAAAGGTGTAAAAAAAGCCGCTAGGTTAATTCGTGAAGCAGGGAAAGAAGGGGCTGATTTAGTTGTGTTTCCAGAATGTTGGTTAACGGGTTACCCTGCTTGGGTTTTTGAAATGGCTGGGTGGGATTGTTCAAATGCTCGGCATTGGTATGCTAAATTTTTAGCCCAATGCCCTACAGCAGAAGATGATGCATTGTTACCTATTCGAAAAGCAGCAATAGACGCTGGAGTACATATTGTTATGGGTTTTAATGAAAAACCTCGTACTTCTAGCGGCTCTATTTTCAATAGTACTATGACTATTGGACCTAAAGGTAACACGCTTAATATCCATCGAAAACTGATTTTAACACTCACTGAAAGAAATATATGGGCGCAAGGGGATGCATCGGGGTTAAAAGTGATTGAGTCAGATATAGGACGTATAGGTTCCCTTATTTGTTGGGAGCATTGGCATCCTCTCGCACGTCATACTTTACATCATCAAGACGAACAAATTCATATTGCTTGTTGGCCAGATATGGCTGATAGCCACGCTATTGCTTCACGGCACTATGCTTTTGAGGGACGTTGTTTTGTTGTTGCTGCTGCCCAATATCTTACCACTGATGATGTTCCTGATGAGTTAGTTGAGGCTTATAGAGCTGGTACTGGTGCACCAAACGAAATAAGCAATGTACTGTTTAACGGTGGTAGTGGTGTGATTGGCCCTGATGGAAATTGGGTCACCGAACAAGTCTTTGGAGAAAGTAAAATAATTTATACCGATATAGATCTTACTGATACGGTAAAATTCAAACAAGATTTAGATATCGTTGGTCATTATTCACGCGACGATATTTTTCAATTGTCAGTAAATTGCACGACACCGCAAGGTCTCATTGTGAAAAATGATGTGGATGTTAATAATACAAAAACTCCTGTTGAATAACATAAACATAATTAGATATCTTTGCATGATCAATCGATGCCTCTATGATTGTTTATCAAAGGTTTTTTTATTCTTTAAAGTCTAGGGATACGCTCCTGCCAGAAGGTGATCAACTGGGTGTAGTTGGTCATAATGGCGTCAATAAGTTGTTGGTCGGTGTAACTGTTTGCTAACCATTCGCGACTTGGCGCACCGAAAATAGAACGACCAACGGCAAAACCTTGCTTGAGTTTTGTCATGGGCGCATCGAGTCCTAACATGACAACACCACGGCAATGAGGGTCACGAGTTTCTAATGTTTGTGTGAATGCTTGCCAGTTTGCAATGGATTGCGGCGGCAATTTCCACGGTATCACATCACAAAAACCAATAGCCTTCTTTTTAGAACGTTATGCCGATGCGTATCGACATGAATTGGATGCGTTTGTGACAGATCTGAAAACAGGAATTGAAAACTATCGAGTTGGCGAAGACGGCCGTAAAGCTTTATTGATTGCTGATGCAGCACTTAAGTCTTTAGAAACAGGTAATGTGCAGGCGTTAACTATGGACTAACATTATAAAAAATCGCCTCAGTAAGCTGAGGCGATTTATAAGTGATTTCTTAATAATATGTATAAAACTGAGTCATTATTGATTCGCTTCAGGACCGGACTCTTCCTCTTCTTCATCACTTTCCGGCACTTTTACTGTTCTACCGGCAATGAGACCCAATTCAAAGAGCATCCACATTGGAATGGCGAGAAGGGTTTGAGAGAAGATGTCAGGGGGGGTTA
>CAXBGJ010000108.1:0-10600 GCA_963975045.1 uncultured Marinomonas sp.
TCGGGCTCATAACCCGAAGGTCGTAGGTTCGAATCCTGCTCCCGCAACCATTTCTAAATTTTAGAAAATAGATTTGGTCATACAAATATTCAGAAATACATTACCAAAAAGTAAGCTATATCAATAGTTTAACTTGTCGCGGGATGGAGCAGTCTGGTAGCTCGTCGGGCTCATAACCCGAAGGTCGTAGGTTCGAATCCTGCTCCCGCAACCATTTAAAGAAATTTTAGATGGCATGTCGTAGGTTCACTTTTAAATACAGAAAGGTGCTCCCTCAACCATTTCTTATTTATATTCCAATCCAAACTGAAAAACTCTCTGATCAAAATTATTATTTATTTTGAATTGCTTATTTATTGTCTTTACTGCTTCTTTGGTTCTCTACTTTTTGCTTGAAAAAGCTCATGTGGTATGGACCCTCTTTTGTAGACAGTATTAAATTCGAAAATCCTCATGAAGCCTTTGCCAATGAGCTCTTAGCTGTTGTTTGTGCTCTTCATTCATTGGTAGGTCTTTCAACACGTTTGGCCAAAGGCTTCTCGCTTTTTCTATCGCATCGTCCAAATGCGGCTTGATCGCTCGCCATGGAATATCTGATTTAGTTGCCCAATGTTCAAAGTGTTTATATGAGACATCGTACCAAGCCTTCGTCTTTGCGAAATTAAGGGCAAAGTGTTGTTCGTTTTCAATATAAACACTGGTGGTGACTATGTCGTAAGCAGGCGAGAGTCTGGGTGTGAGTTGGTCTGCATACAGTAAACTCCAGTTTTTCAAATGGGCGTCGCCGTTTGCTAATAGGATGTTGGCGAGTAAACGACGGGCAAGTTGTTGGGCGTCATTTAAACCATCACCAGAAAACTGATACAGGATTTTTGCTATTTGTTCATAGTTGCCTGAACTGTATTTTTCATGTGGGTGCTTCACAAGAACTTGAGCAAAGTCTTCCATATGAATGCGTTGATCGTCATGTCGGTCAAATCGCTTTATGGCGAAGGCCAATTTTTCATCAGGAAGATTGATTTGAGGAAGGTTGTCTAACTGGTCTATCTCGACCAATTTTATTTCAGGAATATCTACGCCAATGAGAGAGGCGAGAGTCATGGCTGTGAATTCATTAGCAGGCACTTCCTTGTGTTTAGTTGAAGGTGTTTTCACAATCCAATCGCCAAGCACATTGTCTTTCGATAAGTTGTATCGACCGTCTTTTTCCTTCATAGAAAACTTCATCTGAACACCAGCCAAAGAGAACTTGTTTTCTTGTCTAAGTTTGTCAAATTTAACTGCTTTTACTTGGCCATGAGATGAGAATAAATGGACAGGCACATCTTCAGGCTCCATCGGTTCCGCGACTAATGCGCCCGGCAAATCCATACCCAGATAAGACAAAATATGGAACTCATTATCAACATGAGTTTTGAGCCCTTGAGCGATCAGTTCTCGCAATGAACCTTCAGGCAATAGATTGGACAAAATAGGATGCAGACGTTGGTTTGTAGCCCATGGCTCAGATAGCATTTTATTGGCACGTGGAAAATTTGGATGGGTGGTTAAGCTGAAAGTAGGGCGTGCTATATTAGATTGATAGCTTTCAGCAAAATGTAGAACATTACGTCCATTTTTTGCCCCTGCCAAATACCCCACTAGATGGCCATGCAAAGTTAACTTAAGAACATTAATTTCCGTTGTCATCTTCGTCTCCATCTTTGTCTTCTAATAATCCTTTCCATGGATCATCCGATAGTTGTCTTTGTTCATCAGAGTGATCAGGTTGTTTGTGCGGTAAAGATGTGTCGTTACCATCACTTTCAAGAACAGCTAAGACAGCATTCAGCTTTTCTTTTGGAATTAGCATGACGTCGCTATTTAGACCTTTGGCAATCAGTTCAAGAGTATCAAGTCTTGGGTTGCCTTTTGCTTCAAGCCGTTGGTACTGCTGCCTAGAAATGCCAATACGCATAGGCATTTCATTCTGCTTTAGTTTAAGCGCTAAACGGCGGTGTTTGATTTGCTGTAGTAGATTCATCATAAGGAAACTAATAAGTTGCTTTTTAATTTATAGAAACATATTAGTTGCTATTTTTATGTAAGGCAACTTAAGAGTTTCTTTTTTAGGCTAAATGATTAGTGTAAGCAGCGTAGAGATAGCCGTTGATAATTTAAATAGCCTATCCAATCAAATCATAGTGTGATTTGAATGTTGTGGATAATCTCATCACCACCTTTATGAAGACTAAGTTAGTGAAAGTCGCTATAAGGGAAAATTGAGCGTGAATAGAGTGCTGGTATCGAGCAAATTATTTTATGAATTGGTCTACAAAATAATACGTTATAGGTTATTTTTTGTAGACCTTTTATAGAGCTGAGAAGACTTTAATTCCACGAAAATTCAATTTTACTACAAATCAAAGTAACAAAAATGTCCAAAAATATGCTTTGATTCAAAGCAATTGAAATCATGCATTTATGGGTGTTTTTGCCTTTTAAGGCATGGACTATTTTGAAATGCTTTGATTCGAAGGGTAGAGGTCATGAGCCAAGATGGGATCAAAATGGGCCAAAATCCTATTAAATAGAGCTTTCTTGCTTAAAGTTACTTTGATTCAAAGGGTAGGCATTTACTAAGACATTGAATACGTTATATAAAGTCGTTGCGCACCATATAAGGGAATATTCATCACAACCTTGAAATGGTAGAGGTCAAGTCTAGGAAGTTCAATAGTTTAAAATATGAAAGGTCTAGTTTAATTTTCTACAATTATTTTACCTATTTATAACATCAGTCGCGATATGGATGGGGCAAATTGCGTATTCAAGGCCAATGCGGCTGCGCCAGCTGCAATAGACCATTTACCTGCTCTGCCTCGGAGTACGATAACGTCTTTCGTAGATCCTATTCTTAGTGGGTATGGCTTAGCTTCTTCCATCAATAGATTGAGTAGTTCATCAGGAATGGTTCCTGTGATAATAATTTCGGACGGAGATAAAAGCGCATCCAAAAGTTGTATTGCTTGCCTAAGTCTTAAAGCGGCTGAAGCAATCCAATCCATTAATTCAGGAGAGCGAATGGTTATTAAATTTTGAATAATTTCATAACTTTTTGACTCATCTGGAGACAGGGCTAACTCTCGGCATAATGAGTTATAAGATAGGTATTGCTCTAAGCATCCTAATCGACCACAGTGGCACTTTTTCCCAAATGGATCGACTTGAATATGGCCAATTTCTCCAATATTGCCATAAGCACCTTGATAAATTGTGCCTTCAATAATTAAAGCCGCACCCAGACCCGCACCAAAATGAAGCGTTGCAAAGTCAGCCTGATTGCCATTACCGCGATGTAATTCTTCTCCTATTGCTGCTGCATTGGCGTCATTACTTAATGCCACTGGTAGAGCTAACGTTTCCTTTAAATAAGTCAAAGAGTCAGTAGAGCCTAGGCTACTAAAACCAGTAGGGTCAGGTAGGTGGGTTTCGGTATCGAAAGGTCCTGCAGCAGCGATACCACAGCCTAATATATTGGAAGCGAAATCTTTGGTCTCTTGCCTACCAATTGAAATTCCTTGAACGATAACTTGATGAATATGCTCAATATTTTGTTCTGGTAAAGATAATATTAAGCTCCATCTGATCTCTCCAAATACATCCGTTAGGACAAAATTAACCCAAGTGCGGTCAACCTGAACACCAAAAAAGTGTGCTGCGTTACGTCTCATCGAAACATTTACCCCTGGATGGCCACGACCAACCGCAACACCGGAGCGTAGTTCAACCATTCCTAGTTCATCTAATTTTCCGACAATGTTCTGTACTGTCTGGCGGGAAAGAGAGGTAGATCTTGCTATATCAGCTCGTGATATAGGGCCTTGGTTACGAATGAGATCTAGAACAACTGCGCTATTGTGATCTTTCGCTTTAATTAAGTTTGTCCCTGACATTCTTAGAGCATTTGTTTTGTTCTCAGATTTCATATTTCATTCCAGATTCGAAAAACGCCCTAATTTGTATCAAAAATCGTCTAAATGCACCTATTTGAACTCCATATAATATAGGATTTATTTTTTAAATCAATTTGACAAAAAAAAAGAAGTGCGTCATCTTTGTATTTCCTAAACACGGTGAAGGGGAACAAAATGATAATTAAAAAGTTACTACCCATGTCAATGTTAGCGCTTGCAACATCAATGGCATTTGCGGATACAAAACTTAATGCACTGTTCATGAGTCAAGCGGCGTACAGCGAAGCTGACATAAAAGCAATGACGGCTGAGTTTGAAGAAAACAATCCTAGTATTTCAGTTGCGTTGGAATTTGTTCCTTATGAAGCGTTACATGACAAGATCATAACGTCTGCAGCGGCTGGAACAAATGGTTATGACATTGTTCTTTACGATGTTGTTTGGCCTGCGGAATTTGCTGAAGGCGGCTTCTTAACAGACGTAACAGATCGTGTGCCAAAAGAATTGGGGAATCAAATTTTTGATGGTGCATGGACGACCGTTACCTACAACAGCCGTATTTTTGGAATGCCTTGGATTCTTGATACGAAATATCTATTCTTTAACCGAGAAATGCTCTCTCAAGCAGGAATAGAAACACCGCCTTCAACCTGGGCTGAAGTCATGGAGCAATCCCAAATTCTTAAAGACAAAGGGGTTGTTAAATATCCTTTGGTGTGGAGTTGGTCGCAATCGGAAGCAATGATCTGTGATTACA
This sequence comes from uncultured Marinomonas sp., assembly GCA_963975045.1. Lineage (GTDB taxonomy): Bacteria > Pseudomonadota > Gammaproteobacteria > Pseudomonadales > Marinomonadaceae > Marinomonas. The sequence continues at coordinate 4,714 of CAXBGJ010000108.1, forward strand.
CTACATTAGTTGCCGCACATGGTGGCAGCTTCTTTGAAGAGGGTAAGCCAGCCTTTGATAAAGACGGGGCTCTTGCTGCTATTGATTATATGGCAACGTCATTGAAAGATGGACTTACAAACCCTGCCTCAACTGAATATTTTGAAGAAGATGTCAGACGCGTATTTTCCAATGGCGAAGCAGCTTTTGCTTTGAATTGGACTTATATGAATGCGTTGGTGAATGATCCGAGTGAAAGTAAAGTTGCAGGTAAGATTGGTGTGATACCCGCTCCGGGTGTGAAAGGCGTTTCTGAAGCTTCCGCTGTCAATGGGTCCATGGGCTTAGGCATACCATCAAACAGTGCGCATAAAGATGAAGCTTGGGCGTTAATCTCGTATTTGACTGATAAAAAGGTACAAGAAAATTACGCGAAGTTGAGCCTTCCAGTATGGAAAGAATCTTATAGCATTAAATCTGTCACTGAAGGTCAGGAAGAATTGGTTTCTGCTGCGAGCAAAGCTATTGCGGTTATGTCACCACGACCAGTTGTGCCAGCCTACACTGAAGTATCCAACATACTGCAAAAGCATTTACACAGCATATTGTTAGGTGAGGAATCTTCAGAAGACGCGTTAGCGGATGCCGTGAAACGTGTATCACGAATTCGTTAAAGCCAAAAATCATGCATCGGAAGAGTGAGTTATTATGGTAATAAACAAAAGACTAGAGAAATGGGCATTATTGAGTCCTGCTCTAGTGGTACTTGGGTTCGTTACTCTCGTGCCGTTCGTTCAAACTTTGTGGCTCAGCTTTACCGATGCACGTATTACTGCTATCTCCAAGCCGGTCAATTGGATCGGTTTGGAGAACTATATTTATGCGATAACCGATCCTGATTTTATCGAAGCTCTCGGGCGTACCATTTATTTCACTCTGACATCAGTCGGTATCGAAGGTGTTTTAGGTGTTGCAGTGGCGCTATTGCTGAATCAAAAATTTCCAGGACGTAACGTGTTACGGTTTTTAATTATATTACCGTGGGCTGTACCGACAATTGTAAACGCAATAATGTGGCGCTTAATTTATCATCCTGAATATGGGGCATTAAACTCCTTTCTATGGCAAATGGGTATTATTCCTGACTATCAAAGTTGGTTAGGTACACCAGGACGCGCATTGAATATGATTATTTTTGCGGATATTTGGAAAAACTTTCCACTAGTCGTTTATATCTCTCTTGCAGCTTTACAAACTGTTCCTATGGACTTGCTTCAAGCGTCACGAATTGAAGGTGCCGGTGCTTGGAGACGATTTCGAACGATCACATTACCTTGGATCATGGGGCCACTATTGGTTGTGTTAGTACTGAGGACCATTGAAGCCTTCAGAGTATTCGATATTGTTTACGTTATGACCCGTGGTGGGCCATCTGATAGTACCAAAACTGCCAGTTTCTTTGTCTATCAAGAATATTTTAGTTATCTGAGGTCTGGCAGTGGTGCTTCTTACGCGGTGCTTTTAGCGGCCATCAGTACTGTGTTAATTTCAATCTACTATATCGGCGCACGTCGTCAAGCGCAGGGATAAGAGTATGAAAAACACCAACTTAAAGTTATTTGGATTGATAAGTGCCTCTTTAATCTTGGCAGTTTTCACGCTATCTCCGCTGATTTGGCTAATCATAATGAGCGTTTCAAGTGCCGCTGAGCTAACAGCTAAACCTCTTGTTTGGTGGCCAAATGCGATAGATTTTTCACGCTATAGTGATCTCTTAAATATGGAGTCAGGTAGTGGTGAACGGTTTCTCATGGCTCTAAGGAATAGTCTTATTACAGCAATAACAGCTACTTTAATGGCTTTAATAATATCGATACCCGCTGCATTTTCTTTTTCTCGTCGGGGTGCTTCTCTTGTGTTGTTGTTTGGTTTTTTGACCACAATTATGATGCCTCCAATCACGTATATATTGCCTCTATATAACATTTTCGGATCGCTTAGCCTCTTAAACAGTTCGACGGCGTTAGCCATTGTTTATTGCGCAATGTTGCTGCCATTTGCAACCTGGTTGATGAAAAGTAACTTTGATGCAATACCCGCCGAGTTAGATCAAGCATCTATGGTGGAGGGGGCAAGCACATTTTATACATTGCGCCGGGTCATATTACCTTTGGCATTACCGGCTATTGCAGCGACTTTCATGTTGTCCTTTTTAGCAGCATGGGATGAGTTTTTCTACGCATTAATTTTCACCAGTGATTTATCAACTAAAACGCTACCTGTTGCCATCGCTGATTTTACGGCAGGTCGAGTGACAGATTATGGCGTTATTGCAGCAGTAGGGGTTTTAGCTTCATTGCCTCCAGCCATTGTTGCAATGTGTTTTCAACGTTTCATTGTGTCTGGCCTGACGGCAGGCAGTGTTAAAGGATAATTAGAATGACTCAAATAACTAATACGAAGACATCAGATCAACATCAAACGCCCATTCTAACAGTGAGTAATCTCACCAAAAGTTACGATAAAACGCTCGTTTTAAAAGATATTAGTTTAAAAATGCCAAAGGGGGAGTTTCTTGTGCTAGTTGGACCCTCTGGCTGTGGCAAGTCTACTTTGCTGAGTTGTATCGGCGGACTAACTGAAATATCCTCAGGTAGTCTGGCTATAGCCGGACGAGATGTGGCCAATTTACCTCCGGCAAAACGCGATATCGCAATGGTGTTTCAGTCGTATGCACTCTTTCCAAATTTAACCGTTTCAAACAACATTGCTTATGGGTTAGATGTGCGTGGTGTTGACAGTAAAGCCCGTGAAGCTTCTATTCTTCGGGTTGCTGAAATGTTAAATATTGTCCATTTGCTGGATCGTAAGCCGTCGCAATTATCGGGAGGGCAGCGTCAAAGGGTGGCTATGGGAAGAGCCTTAGTGCGGGAACCGCAATTATTTCTCTTTGATGAGCCACTGTCGAACTTGGATGCAAAGTTACGCTTTTCAATGCGAACGGAAATTAAGCGATTACACCAACGTTTAAATGCCTCGATCATTTATGTCACCCATGACCAAATAGAAGCAATGACGCTGGCCACACGAATTGTGGTGATGCGTAGCGGTATTATTCAACAAATTGGCTCGCCTCGAGAGATATATAATTACCCTGCAAATGCTTTTGTTGCTGATTTTATGGGCGCGCCAGCAATGAATTTAATAGAAGCTCATGTAACGTCGACACCAACAGGGTTGAATATTTGTATCTCTACTCCAGACAATGAACCGGACCTGATATTACTTGATACTTTGCCGCCAGAAACTCTGAAAAATTCGTCTAATCAAAGGGTTGTTTTTGGTATTCGTCCAGAAGCAATCACCGATCGTATGACTGGGAATGGCAAAAACAGTTTTCAATCTTGCCTACTGGATGTCGTCGAACCAACAGGTTCAGACACCTATGCAACACTCAAGTTTAGCCAAGGCGACATGGTTGCACGTCTCCATGGACAGTGTGAAGCCGTTATGGGTGAGCGCATTGATTTGGAATTCGATATGTCACGGGTTTCCTATTTTGACCCAGAAACAGAGGTACGATTGTGAGTATTAGTTTACTTGCAGATATTGGTGGAACCAATACTCGCTTTGTCTTGGCGAAGAATAATAATGATGTGTTATTTGATAGCTACGAAGCCTTTTCCAATACCAGTGCAGAGAGCCCAGAATTACTGATTAAGCTCTATATGAAGCGTCAAGGCATTGATTCCTGCGATCACGTTGTATTGGCATTGGCTGCACCTGTCAATAAAGGAGAAGTCATTCTAACAAATCATAACTGGCGATTTACAGTAAAAAGTATATCAGCTGCATCACTGTCGAATAATGTTTTATTTATTAATGATTTAGAGGCATTGGGGTACGGTTTGTCAGAGTTGGGCGCTGAGCAATTACAATATTTAGCAGGGCCATGTTCTCTTGATAAAAAAGGACCTCGTATAGTGATTGGTGCCGGCACAGGGTTTAATGCTGCCATAGTCACGCAACTGGAAAATGGTGAACACTTTGTAAAAGCAATGGAAGTGGGGCACATGACCCTTACAGTAGAGACGCAAGATGAGTTTGATCTGTGGCAATATCTGGCGAAAGGGCGTGGACGCGCATCGGTTGAGCGTGCCATTTCAGGACGCGGTATCGAGCAAATCTATCAATGGTTTTGTCAAAAAAACTTAACTCCTGCCGTTCATATAAATGCACGCGATATTTCTATGGCCGCATTAAATCAGTCTGATTTGATGGCTGAGAAAACGATGCAAACGATAGCCAATATTTTTGCTCGCACGATAGGTGATCTCGTTTTAGCTTTTTTACCGACTGGCGGAATATTTTTATCTGGCAGCGTAACTCGTGCAATGATGCCTTGGTTACGACGTACCAGTTTTTTCGATACTTTTGTTGCCAAAGGCAGGCAATACGATTTGATGCACCAGTTTCCAATTTATATTCTAAATGATGATCAAGCGGCTTTGCATGGATGTAGAATCGCAGCAAAACAGCACTCACTCCGCTTACACGGATTGTAGTGTTGTTTGGAGGAGATTAAAGCCACTGAAGTTGAGCTATAACACAGGTTTTCAGTTTTTTTAAACAAACACGGGCCAAGCACAACAGTGAAGAATTTTATATCACGCTTTCAGAGAGTTATTTATGCGTATAGTTATTTTAAAGGATGATCTGGCGGTCGCGGAATTTGGTGCAAACTATATTATTGAGGCTATTAATAAAAAGCCAAATACAGTACTAGGGTTGGCTACCGGTTCAACACCCATCAAACTTTACGAAAAAATGATGTTTGCTAACCAAAAAAAAAGAGTGTGTTTTAAAAAGGTCACTACATTTAATCTTGATGAATATCTAGGGCTTGCGGTTGGACATCCTCAAAGTTATCGCTATTTTATGGATCATCATTTTTTTAATCATATTGATATCGCTAAAGAGAATACTTTCGTACCCAATGGTGCTTCTGATGACCCGATATCTGATTGCTCCCACTATGAAAGGAACCTAAGAGAAAAAGGAGGTGTTGATTTACAGCTCTTAGGAATAGGAAGTAACGGTCACATTGGATTCAATGAACCAGGTTCGAGTCTGGCGAGTAGAACACGTATTACAGTGTTGTCAAAAGAGACTATTTCAGCGAACAAACGTTTTTTTTCTCTAGGTGAAAGTCAGCCCCATTTGTCGATTACGATGGGAATAGGAACGATACTAGAATCCCGTGAAATTATGCTGATTGCTACAGGAAAAAATAAAGCTGAAGCCATTAAGAATACGATCGAAGGGCCGGTAAGTTCAAGTTGTCCCGCTTCAATATTACAAATGCACCCTTACGCTACAATAGTCATGGATGAAGAGGCCGCTAAAAGCTTAAGGGATATTGAGTTTTATAAATATACAGAATTAGAAAGTCAAAAATTCATGTTGAGTCAATATAAATAGTATTTTGATTTTTATATAAAACTGATGATTTTAAAATCTAATATAATGAAAAACCAAAAGATTATAGTCGAATAAAGATAGATTATTTAAAGAAAGGTTGTTGATCTTTTTGATGTCAAAGTACTTTATTTCGATATTGTTAATTGTAGATACCTAAGTGATAATTAATTATCACTTAGGTATCTTTTCTATTTCTTATACTCCAATAATTTGTAATAACATGCGTACACCAGTAATAAAAAGAACAATACCGAATGCTTTTTTCAACTGGGCGGAATTTAGGGAACATGCGATCAAGTCGAGCTGCGCGCCTTAACATTCTGAAAAGCCCAATGGCAGTCAGTAATGTGGCTGGTTTATCACTTTTCTACCACTAAACAAGATAATTGAACCTTGTTTAGTGGTTTTTAAACGGATTAACCCCTTG
>CAXBGJ010000109.1:0-10585 GCA_963975045.1 uncultured Marinomonas sp.
TCAGCGACAAGGATAAAACCATTCAGCTGAAAAACTGGCCAGTATTGGGTTTATATCAACCAGACACCATCGCATCTTACACCGTATCAGGTAAAACCTACTTAGTAACAGCAAACGAAGGCGATTCAAGAGACTACAAAGGCTTCAGCGAAGAATATCGCGTGAAAGAGTTAGCCGACGAGCTAAACAGTCGTCTTGCCCTAACCAGCCCACTAAAGCACGAGATTGAAGGCAAGCTGGACGATTCAAAAAATCTTGGTCGCATGAAATTTACCAGCACACTAGGCGCGCAAGATTGCAAACTCACAAAAGGTGCACCGAATAACTGCACCTATACGCAACTGTATGGCTACGGCGCCCGTTCTTTTTCCATCTGGAGCGGCGACACCGGCGAGCAAGTGTTTGATAGTGGCAGTGATTTCGAGCGCATTACCGCAAACGCTTTGGGCGACAAAGGCTTCAATGCTTCAAACGACTCAAACAAAACCGATGGGCGCAGTGATGACAAAGGGCCAGAGCCTGAAGCCTTAACCATAGGTCAAATTGACGGTCGCACTTACGCTTTTATTGGCCTTGAACGCGTAGGCGGCATCATGGTGTATGACATTACCGCACCTCAGAAAAGTCAGTTCATTCAATATTTAACCAGCCGAGACTTCGACGCCAAAGCAGATACCTCTGCAGCAGGCGACCTTGGGCCGGAAGGCATGGCTTTTGTCTCAAAAGAAGACAGCCCAAGCGGTCAGGCGCTATTGATTGTTGGCAACGAAGTAAGTGGAACCACCTCAGTTTATGGTATTTCACCTCGTTAATAAAACCCCTTAAACACCGGATTCCAGCCCCCTTCTTGGGGGCTTTTTACGTTTAATATAAGCCGAAATTCCACTAGGGATTTCATCTTACTGTCTCTATACTAGCCAGCAAATTGGATTCGCTTTCATCGCGTATTCACACTCTAAAATAACACTGGGAACAACGTGGAAGAATTACTTCGCTCAATTGAAAAAAAAGTGAGACCGCTAATTGGCTTAGGAAAAGTCGCCGACTACATACCGGCGCTTGCTAACATTGACCCTAATCAATTCGGTATTGCCATCTATAGTAATGACGGAACGCTTTATCACACAGGTCAAGCCAAAAAGAACTTCTCCATTCAAAGTATCTCAAAAATATTTAGCTTAACCCTTGCCATGAAGCATTATGGTGAAGACATGTGGGAAAGAGTCGGCAGAGAGCCCTCTGGCAACCCCTTCAACTCACTGGTGCAGTTAGAGTATGAGATGGGCATTCCACGTAACCCCTTTATTAATGCCGGTGCACTTGTCGTCAGCGACATGAATCATTCACGCTTTGCATCCCCACATTACGCGATGCGAGAATTTATTCGCCGCCTAGCAGGAAACGCTAAATTACGTTCCGATAAAGTCGTTTCCAACTCAGAGTACGAGTTTCGGGCACGCAACGCGTCCATGGCGTATTTGATGCAAGCATTCGGTAATTTCGAAAACGATGTAGAAGCGGTATTGCATAACTACTTTGATAACTGCGCCATGCGCATGAGCTGCATTGACCTTGCGAAAGCCTTTAGTTTTTTAGCCAATAAAGGCTACTCACACCACACTGGCGAACAAGTACTCACTCGCCGTGAAACCACTCAAGTCAATGGTTTACTCGCCACCAGCGGGCTCTATGACGAAGCGGGAAACTTTGCTTATCGTGTGGGTTTACCAGGAAAAAGTGGCGTTGGTGGTGGCATTATAGCCATAGTGCCGAATCGTTTTTCTATCTGTGTTTGGTCGCCAGAACTCAATAAATCCGGTAACTCATTAGCTGGTATGGCCGCACTTGAGGCGCTGTCCGAAAGTAACGGTTGGTCCGTATTTGGCTAGTAACCAGATTCCATATCCAGACACTAAAAAGGCCTCATTAGAGGCCTTTTTCATTTATTGATTAACATAATTCTAATCGGTGATCACTTTATAACAAGGTACATACGCGCTACCAGGAAGCTTCATTCTTTGCTGAAGCACAAAAGCTTGCAACAAGGCATCCAGTTTAGCCAACAGCGCCTTATCGCCATGAATTTCAAACGGGCCAAACTCTTTAATATACGCCACGCCTTGCGCTTTGACATTACCAGCCACGATAGACGAGAAAGCACGACGTAAATCCGCTGCTAACAAGTGAGTATCTTGATTAAAATTTAGATTCAACTCACGAACGTTGGCATGGGTTGGCTCAAATGGATGCTGAAATTCTTCTGGAATAAACAGCTTCCAATTATAGTAAAACGCATCTTGGTGCGCTTTACGATACTGACGAACATCTTCCATTCCCTGTTTCATCACTCGCGCAACTTCGACTTCATCTTCTATAATGATGCGGTACTTACTCTGTGCCTCAACGCCTAGCACATCACCAATAAAAGCATGAATCTGCTCAAAATAATCAGCGCTTTCTTTTGGCCCTGTAAACACCAAAGGAAAAGGCATGTCGGCATTTTTTGGATGCAAAAGAATGCCCAAAATATAGAGAATTTCCTCAGCCGTTCCGGCACCACCAGGGAACACAACGATACCATGCCCAGCACGCACAAAGGCTTCAAGCCGCTTCTCAATGTCTGGCATGATAACCAGTTGATTCACAATAGGATTTGGGGATTCTGCGGCAATAATGCCAGGTTCTGTTAACCCAAGATAAACACCATCTGTAATGCGCTGTTTTGCATGAGCAATAGTGGCGCCTTTCATGGGGCCTTTCATGGCACCAGGCCCACAACCAGTGCAAATATTCAGCTCACGCAGACCCAGCTCATGGCCCACGCGTTTTGTGTAATCGTACTCATGGCGAGCAATAGAATGCCCACCCCAACACACAATCATGTCCGGGTTTTGAATACGACGAAACACATCCGCATTGCGCAATAGTTCAAACACCACATTAGTCAACTTACTGGAGCTAGCACCCTCTAAACCGCTAGCAAAGCTGTATTCATGCTGGGTAAAAATAATGTCTCGTAGCACACTGAACAACATCTCGCGGACGCTGTTAATCATCTTGCCATCAACAAAGGCACCGCTTGGCGCATTTTTTAACTGTAATTTCACACCGCGCTCTTCTTGCACGATACGGATTTCAAAATCGTTAAACTCTTCCATGGCCGCCTGTGGATCATCAGAATCACTGCCACAGTTCAAAATGGCCAAAGCACAACGATGAAACAATTCATGAAACGGCCCAGACTCTTCCGACAAACGAGCCATTTCATCTTGCGATAACATCTCTAACGCACCTTTTGGTGCGACTAACGCGTCAATGCGATCTTCGTACTGCATGACCGCCCTCCTCTATTGTCATTTTATTAGTGTCATCTAAATATATTGGTTACGCATGATCCTTTTATCAAGCTTTAACGAAAAACTTAACAAAAATAGTAACAATGAAATCAATTATTTAGGGTCTTTCTTGGAACGTAACTGCTGATAATAAAGCGACTTCATTTCAATTAAACGACTGTACGTGCGACGAAACTCAAACAACAAAGACCCATTCAAATACAAACTTTCCAAAGGCAAAGCGGCGTTTAATAACAATACAACTTGATGATCATAACACTCGTCCACCAAGCTAATAAATCGACGTACGGCATCATCGTTTACACCTAACGACACCGCTCGCTCACCGGTTTGTCCTGAACCAATCGCACCGTCCTCTGTGCCTCGTGCTTTAATATGTTCGAACGGCTCACTGCTAAGCTCTGGAATCCCCGTCAGCATAATATAAGGATAACGTTGGGCGAGCTCTATGTAGTCCAACGCCGAACGAGGACCACCACACAATGCATAAAAATCAAACCATGCCATATTGTCTGAAGCTTGAATCACATCAATAGCACGACGACAAACGGATAAAGGCAGCGAAAACACCTCACCTTTTGAGAATTCATCAAACAACACCGCCACATCCTGTTCATCTTGAACAAAATATATGGCATTAAACCCTGTATGACGCAGCCGATAATCCTGCTCGCCACCAAGATGAAGTTCGCTTAAATTGGCTTGCAATAGCGCAATCGCTGGAACAAAGCGCGCTTTTTGTAATTGACTCTGAAAAAGGTTTTCAATGGCAATGTTAGACGTCGCCACCAGCACCACACCTTCTTCAAACAAAGCGTCGGTCAAACCACCCAGCAGCATGGCATCACCGATGTCCGAGACAAAGAATTCATCAAAACACAACACTCTGCATTCTGACGCCAAACGCGTTGCAATGCCTTTTAAGGGATTTTTTTGTCCAAAAGCCAGATTCAATTCACGATGCAAACGCGCCATAAAGTGATGAAAATGCAGCCGTAGGCCCACACCTTGCGGTAAACACTCATAAAATAAATCCATCAAAAACGTCTTGCCGCGACCCACATCGCCCCACATATAAACGCCTTTAATCTGCGTCAGTGGCTTTTCGTTGGGTCTATTCGTACTTTGAATCAACTGCTGAAAAACACGTTCTAACTCAAGCAATGCGGGCTGCTGACGTTCATCATACGTCACCTCGTGACGATCTAACCGAGCTTGATACACTTGCAAAGGAGAAGACATAAAGTAATCGTAACTTATAAAAGAGGCAGCTTGCCCCGCTTGAAATAACCATCTTCAAACGGAGCAAAGGAAAACGTTACGCCATTGCGGTACGAAGCCGCGCAATAGGACGATCATCAATAAAGACATGAAGTAACGCGGTAATCAGGGCAATAATACAAGCAGCCCACCAGACAACATCGTACGAGCCTGTTTTGTCGTAAAGATAGCCACCTAACCAAACACCGCTAAACGACCCTAGCTGATGACCTAAAAACACAATACCATACAACAACCCCATGTAACGCAGACCAAACATTTGCGCCACGATGCCAGAGGTTGGCGGCACGGTTGCCAACCAAAGCAACCCAGTCACAATTGAAAACGCGTACACAGAATAAGTGGTCATGGGGAAATACATAAATGCAGCAATAGACAACGCTCTTAACGCATAAATAATGGCTAACAATTTTTTCTTCGAATACTTTCCAGACCAAGACCCCGACAAAAGACAACCGAAAATATTAAACAGTCCAATCAAAGACAAACTCGCCACCGCCACTTCCGACGAAAAACCTTGATCAGACAAAAAGGGCGGCATGTGAACCGTGATAAAAGCCAACTGAAAGCCACACACAAAAAAACCGACCACTAACAACCAATAATGAGAGTAAGCGCTGGCTTCTTGCAAAGCTTCTTTCATGGTTTGTGACACGCTTTGAACTGCGTTGCTCGACACATCATTTGACTGGCGAAATGGACCAGACAACAACACCATCATCAAGGCACACAGTGCCATCAACATCAGCGCCGTGCTCCAGCCATAAGACGCGATAAAACCTTGAGCAACCGGAATCACTAAAAGCTGCCCCGCCGAACCTGCCGCACTGCCCAAACCCAAAGCAAAAGAACGTTTCTCTGGAGACACCATTCGCGCCATAGCAGGCAAAACAACACCGAACCCCGTCGCTGAGATCCCCATTCCCATCAGAAAACCGGCGCCCATATTCAAGCCAAACACACCGTCCGCCGTGGCCGTTACATACAAGCCTAACGCGTATAACACCGCGCCAATCCAAATGGTTTTCAAGGTACCAAAACGATCGGCAAACGCCCCTGCAATCGGTTGAGACAACCCCCACCATAAATTTTGCAACGCCAACGCGAACGCGAATACCTCACGGCCATAGCCAAATTGGTTTGAAATGGGCGCCATAAAAAAACCCATAGACGAGCGCAAACCAAAGTTTAACGCCAGAAGAAGGCAAACAAGAGCAATCGAAATACTGAGCAATTTAACAGGACGCGACATGAACGTTTTCCTAACCAAACCAAATCGTGAAAAAACATCCTGTCATCATATTCATGCCTTGTTCATAAGTCGAGTAAGATGAACGCTTACAACGTCATAAAAACACCGCCTTTGGCGACCGCTTTTTGATACGCAGGCTGCGCCTCGACTTGCTTGATAAAGCGTGCAATATTCGGAAATTCAGACATATCCATACGCGTACTGGATGCTTGCAGCGGAAAACTCATTTGAATATCGGCGGCGGTTAATTCCTCACCAACGAACCAGGTATGCTCACCCAGTGTTTTTTCAATAAACTGCATTTGTGGCTTAATACGCGGCACGATGAATTTCTCTTGAACCTTATCCGTGATGGCTTTGGCAATTGGTTTAACAAAAAAAGGCATCGGATTTTTAGGCACTTTCATCATCACCAGCTTCATGACCAATAACGGCATCAAAGAACCTTCAGCAAAATGCAGCCAATAACGATAATCCAATAATGCCTGGCCATCGGTCGGTCTCAAACGCTTTTCCGTATCATATCGATCTAACAAATACTCGATAATCGCACCAGACTCAGCCACGGTTAATTCACCATCGGTAATCACCGGAGATTTGCCGAGTGGGTGTATCTTTTTAAGGGACTCTGGCGCGGCAGCGGAATCTGGGTCACGCTTGTATTCAACAATGTCATACTCCAAGCCTAGCTCTTCTAATAACCATAAAATACGCTGAGACCGAGAATTGTCTAAATGATGTAGGGTAATCATATAACCTCCTTATTTTTTATTGATACTAGATTAATACGGTGAATGCTTCATAACAAAAGTTATACGACGTAAATCGAAAAAAAGATGACTGACTGTAAAAACAGACAAAATCAAACCCTCACTCGTTCAAATAAAACTCAGCCATGGCATTCATCGACAACCGTAAGCCTGTCGATGACACAAAGGGAAACAATATACACCGCTTCAGCGGACATGAATTATCCTCCACAAGTAGGGCTTCTATCGCATCCCATTGGGACAATGGGTGTTTTTTATTTTTTTTTGGAGGGGGGGGATTTTTAAGGTTAAGCCGACAACATCTAGGTAGCGTACAAGGATATTCAACGAGCCAGTGAAACTGGCCGTTTTCAATCAACGACAAGGTCGATTTATTCACGCCAGTTTATTCTACTATTTGCTTTGGCGTTTTTCAGCGCTTTACCAGCTGCGCAACGTTACTCGCCGATCTGCTCTCGATTTGCCATTCTGCCATCCAAAACCATGACTAACACATTAGACGATTTAGCGCTTCTTCTGATAGGCAGAGAAGTCGATAACATTGTCCTTATGTTTAACGTCTTTGTTCTTCTCGGCGCTGGACTTAGCATTTTTCGGTTTCGCACTTTTTGGCTTGGCATTTTTCTGATTCAGTGAACCTTCACCCAGGTGCGCAACACCAACCGGTAAGGTTTTGAGTAATTCGGCGAGCGCGGCGTCGGCAGCGTTGTTATCCACGCCGTCTAATACATTGTTTTTTGAGAGCGTCTGAAAGTAGTTTCTCGTTTCCAGTAAATTCGGTGTGATGGTTTTTTCTGGGTCACGGGCAAAGGCGTTTAGCCATTGCAGCAAAAAGGCTTGAACGGGATAGAAGTAGTCTTTGTGGCCTTTCGCTCTACGGGGGATCTCGCCAGTAAAAAGATTAAAATCGAGTAAATCCTCTTCCTCTTCGAGCATAAAGTCTTCGTAACAATGACGTTGCACATGCCAAGACACATCGTTGATATGCGCTTGCGCGCTGCGATCGTTGCGTTGGTAAAACACCGCGCCGTTGCCTAGCTCGTGGCACGCCTCTAACGATTCCGCGACCTCGTTTACATCCATATTATGCGGCGCCGTGATGCCCATAATATTCAGATACAAATGCCCTTCGAAATCGTTTATAAAGCTGGCGGCATCGCCTTTTTTCGGTGCCAACATGGTCATGCAATAACGCGTATTGTAGTCCATCACCAACAAGTATTTTTGGCGTTTCACCGAGACACAATGCACCAACCAATGCCAGTCTGTATCGTACCCTTGTGTTAATCCTAAACGATTCGGAAACACCACGCCGTCTTTTGCTTGTTCGATAGATTCGCCAATGGTTTTGTGTGGTGGCGTTTCCACACAAGTACGTTTTTCGCCTTTCACCGTAGTAGTGAACAACTCTACCGCGGCTTTCGTACAGTTAAACACCCACATAACTTCGTCTCCGCTTTTTAATTTTCACTTTTCGATTGCCAACACAATACGACGTATAAATAAGTCGTCATTAGATAAAACGCTGGAAATAGAGAAGCTTCACGACGCTAAATGCAGGGAATTAAGCCTTGGCGCCAAGGCTATGTCAACCGTCAAAGATGGTCTTTTACGCCCTGTTTAGCGCGTTCAATCAGATCAGACGGTTTAATTTGCCAAATCAATTTAAACCCTTTTGCGCTCAGATAAAGAAACAGCACGGGGATAAGTACGGTATTAAAGGCAAACAACGCCAGCAAGGTGAGAAAGTCGTTTACCAAGCCATTTAGCGTTTCCACGTAATGGCTTATCTTGTCTTTAAAATGACCAAGACCAAAAGCACTTTGTTTAATAGATGAGAAAAAACTTTGGTCTTCTACTGTGAGATTATCTAGATCATCGATGGATTGTTGTAAGGTGTCGATCTTGCTTTGCGAGGCCTTGACCTGTTGTTCAATACGTTGGCGTTCACTCATTAAAAGACCTTGCTGCGTTCGCAAGTTTGCTAGCGCTTCATCGTTATTAAACAGAATATCCAAGGTAGACAAGGTTGCTTTACGCGCTGATATTTGGCGATTGAGAGAGTCACGCTGAGTGGTTAAATCTACCAAGCGCGCATCATGGCCCGACAATGTTTGTTGCTGTTCATTCTGTTTGATTTGTAACGTCTGTTTGTCTATATCAAGGGATTGTTTGAGATCGGCCGCGACGCCTAACCCCGTTGTCACCTCGTTCATCTCATCTGAATGCACTTGAATTTTATCCATAGTGTGCGTCTTTTCATCATTCAAAAACGACGCATCAACCAATGCAGACAACAAAACCACCAGCACCAATAAAAACTTTGCGCCTACTGCGGTGACAAAAATTTTATAAGCCACTTCGGTAAAACGACTTTTCACCCAGTACAAGTAACCAAACAACAAGCCAGACAGAGTCACAAAGGCTTTGAAATACACAGTAGAAATAATTTTCAGCAGAATGCTTTGGAAAATAAGCGACGACACGGCGATCTTCATTACATCGGAAAAATCTTCGACCATGTCGTTAAAAGGATCTAATAATTCACCGATAGTAACCGAACTGACAAACACACTGATTTGAATACTTTGTAATACAGACACAGTCGCATTGAACAATTTGGCCAAGCCAAATGCGCTTAACGCCTGCACCAAAGAAAAGGAAACATAGTCAGACGCCTTGGCATCCAATAAACCCCACCAAGAAAAGACAATCGCCAACACAATGGCAACGTAATAACCGTTAATTTTGCTTAGTCGCTTAATCACTTTTCGTCCTCACCTTTATATTAGTTCTTATTATTTCGATGCTGCGAACACCAAGAAAAGTTACGCGGCAGTTATCTTTGATAAGGCACAAATAAGTGATTGGCTTATTTTCAATGGATCAATTTCGGCCATGTATCGACCCAGCAACACTGGTGTTCATAAGTAGGAACAAGCTGAATGACAGGCTTATGTTGATCAGGAAAAACCGCTTGGTAAGATAAAGCGACCGCAAGAGGCACAACAGCATCCTTCTCACCCACTAAATGAAGTTGGGGAATATCCGTCAACTCACGCCAATAATCGACCGCATCCAATGACCCAGTAAGAGGAGAAACGCCTTTTAATTGCGTCCATAATCCATGATGTAAATTCCCCGCAACGGTGATTAATTTTACAACATCATTCCGTCGTGCGGCTATTAATGCCGCAATGGCACCGCCACCAGAATAACCCACTAGCACTAATTTTTTAGCACCCTCTTTATTTTTTAAATAAGACACCGCTTGATTCATCGATGAGATAACGTCTGGCGAGAATCGATCTGAGGTCCAATATTTCTTGAGGCATAATTCATTCTGTAAGTACTGACAAGGACGAGCCAAGTAAGCAACCTTACCTGTATCTTTTAGCGCCAATTTTAATGCCATTGGATTTAAGGGTGTTGGATTAGACGAAACCTTGGTTTTACTTATCCAAGCAAGCCCATCCCCTTCTATATAGAGGGTTAATAGATCACCCGTTTGTATGGGTGACACATAACTTTGGATAGGAAAAAGTGTGGTATCTATAGTGAGTTTCTGCCAGTTTTTTTCCGCCGTCAAACGGTCTGCATATTCATATCGAGTCTTAGGGGATAAGTTACTACACCCTTCTAACAATACAGCGAATAGAATAAAACAACACCATAGGCTAGGCCGGAACAATACAGTTTCTCCTCAAAACAAGCCCTGCTAGCAAAAGTACTAACAGGGCAAAAACATTAACAGGGAAAAATCGACGCTATGTGCAAGCCGCTATTAAAACAGCCATTTCACCTTGGCACTGGCGGTTTGATTTAAAAATCCCTCACGCCCTTGCACGTCATAGCTTGCGGTAATCTGCGTGGTATCATTCACTGAATAATTCATGGCTAGCCCCGTCGTTACTATCCAAGGTGAT
>CAXBGJ010000110.1:0-10567 GCA_963975045.1 uncultured Marinomonas sp.
CCTTTCATTTCGGGTGGGAAGGTGTCGTTTAGGGTGAGGATGCCTTCTGCGACGAGTTTGGGGTTGCCTGGTAAGTCGAGGGTGACGCTGGTGCCTTGGCGTTGGCTTTTGATGAGGTCGTCTTGGCAGGCTTGTTGTGCGGTGGTTGGGTTGTCGTAGCTTTGGCGTAGTTTCTTATACGGTGCGGTGCCGACTTGTACGGTGTGTTCTTCCCCTGTGTTGTGGTTTGTCCAGTTGGCTTTGACGCCGGTGATGGCGCTGCGGCTGGGTCGGTCGAGTTGGCAGTTGATGAATTGCCCTTCGCTCGGTTTGTTTTGGTTCGGTACGCCGACGACGACGGGCGGGATGGCTTGCCCTGTGATGGTGTTTACTTGGCCACGTTTGGCGAGGACGTACAGGTCGTTGACGGGTTTGGCGATGGCGTCCCGTTCCCGTGCGATGCGGGTTAAAAAGGCGCTGTCGGTTTCGTCGGTTTGGTCCATGTGCTCAAGGACGACGCGTTAATCTATTGGGGTCAGATGAAAAACTAATCTATTTTTTATCTGACCC
Organism: uncultured Marinomonas sp.; assembly: GCA_963975045.1. Classification (GTDB taxonomy): domain Bacteria; phylum Pseudomonadota; class Gammaproteobacteria; order Pseudomonadales; family Marinomonadaceae; genus Marinomonas. The sequence continues at coordinate 550 of CAXBGJ010000110.1, forward strand.
CAAATTCTTAAATTCTTGGTTCGAGGGTGGGAAGAGTTAACGCCTCAAGAACCGGCGCAGCTTGCTGTGTCCTAATTGACGCGTTTGTTAACTGCTTACTGATGAAGTGTATCGATTTTACCATCTACGTTCTTTTTTCTTAGATCATTAAGAAAGAAGTAGTTTGCCAAAATAACCCTAAATACCGCATAAAGTTGAGATATGGTAAGCATAAAGACCAAAAAAAATGAGAAGTGTTTTATCGAATTAATCCACACCCCAATTTGTATGGTCTTCAAAATAGGAACAACAAACTGAATTGCCAAAACTACCATTAACACAATTGCAGAAACCATAACAATTTCGACAAGCTCACTTAAATAATCTGCATCGGTATCTGCATCTTTGATCGATTTATCTGTAACTGATTTCGCTTTAAAGGCCCTACCTATTGCTCGGGGATATATTATGGCAATCCAAGCGCCGATAATTGCAAATATAATAGATGAAATGTTTAAAAGTGCTGACAATGTTTCTTTGTAATCAGAATAAGAAAGTAAGAGTATGTTATCTCTTAAAAAATAAGTTGATAGTCCTGCTATAGCTGCCAATATAAAATATTTAATCATGACAGATTAGCCTCTTCTATTTCAAAAGCAGGCTGATCTAATGGTCTCAATAAATCTTGCCTTTGCGTTGTAATAGCGGAAAGTAAAGCTTGGGGTGTAATAATTTGATTGTCATTCCTTCGAGCATTAATCTCCGCAGAAAATGCAACACTTACGCCACTAAGCATAATTCTTCTCCCATTATTATAGACAAAGCCAGCGTTTCTAATGGAGCTTGCTGAGTTAAGCTCAGCATAATTAGAAATGATTTGTCGGAGTTGAGATTCGCTTGGTTCAAACTGTAATTCATGAAGGATACTTCGCGGTTGGTTAAATGTAGGTGTGTTACCCAATAATCCTGAAAACACTCTTTCAAGTGACTTTCTATCATCTTCAACCGTGTATGAAAGAGTTTCCTTCTTTACAATTTTTCTAATTTTATGGATATTGGTAAGTAACTCAGCCTCAAGTTCCTCTTGTTTTCTTCCTAAAGCATAAAATTTTGAATGAGTTCTAGCTGAGTTCTGATTTGGTCTCCCGTCAGATGAATAACCAATTACCTCAGAATCATTATTCAATACTCTATAAGACGATTTATTAGCTAAAAAACCGTTTAAATAATGATCTAAGTTGCTCTTACCTTGCACTGAATGCGAAAATCTAATAGTTGCAAAAACATTCTTTTCAGGAATAAACCAAAAGTAACTTGGAAATCCAGGTATAGCGGGAGTATCACCAAATCCTGTTGTTAACATCGCAGTATTTCCAGGCTGTTCCATAGGTGCCATACCGTAAATGACACCATTATCGTTTGGAACCTCATTCCATAGAATTAGTAAGCTGTCACCATTTATCTCATTTTTGTGCCAACCACAAAAGTAAGTATTTCTTAGATCATTATCAGGATCAGCTTCATATGAAGTTGTGTTGACGAATTCACGACCATCTCCTGCCCACAAAGCTAATTTATGAAGAGAGTCATTTAAATTACTTACTACAGGGCTATCGTTTCCACGAAGATAATATCCACATTTCTTAATATCGAAAAACTTAATTTTAGCTTCTAGCATTAAACATTCCTTATAAACGTGGGATTTTCTCAGTACTACATTGGCAGTTAACTACTAAGCGGTTATACAGTGGCGAAGCCATAGCTATAACCGTCTGTTGAACGGCCGCGTTATCTATGGGGAATTTGCTTTTTCAAGATTGGCGACATCCCTGTTAATATCGCAGTATTCTTTCTCCCTTGCTAAGGGATATTCCCAAACTCTATAATTCCTTATCACTCGATACTAAAAGACTTTCTTATTTACTACCAGTACAAAGCGCGCACAATTTTTAATCCCCCCCAAATCAAACCACTTCACTAGCCACTACGGTACACCGATACCCTGCTTTGCTGTCGCCGCATGCGGTGACTTTGTCGATGGACCAGTTGCCTTTCATTTCGGGTGGGAAGGTGTCGTTTAGGGTGAGGATGCCTTCTGCGACGAGTTTAGGTTGCCCATACCTAGCCGATAAGTGTGTCGAGGGTGACGCTGGAGCCTTGGCGTTGGCTTTTGATAAGGTCGTCTTGGCAAGCTTGTTCGGCGGTGGTTGGGTTGTCGTAGCTTTGGCGGAGTTTTTTGTACGGTGCGGAGCCGATTTGTACGGTGCGGAGCCGATTTGTACGGTGTGTTCTTCCCCTGTGTTGTTGTTTGTCCAGTTGGCTTTGACGCCGGTGATGGCGCTGCGGCTGGGTCGGTCGAGTTGGCAGTTGATGAATTGCCCTTCGCTCGGTTTGTTTTGGTTCGGTACGCCGACGACGACGGGCGGGATGGCTTGCCCTGTGATGGTGTTTACTTGGCCACGTTTGGCGAGGACGTACAGGTCGTTGACGGGTTTGGCGATGGCGTCCCGTTCCCGTGCGATGCGGGTTAAAAAAGCGCTGTCGGTTTCATCGGTTTGGTCCATGTGCTCGAGGACGACGCTTTCAAACTCTTTGGCCACCCGTGGGCTGAATCCGTGAGGCGTGACGACGTGGCGGAACAGGTCGGCAAGGCTGACGTTTTCGAAGGTGCGTGTACGGCGCTCTTTAAAGCCGGTCTTGTCTTCTACCTGAAACGGCGCGGCGGTGGCGACGATCGTCACGCTGGGCGGAAACAATGTCGGTACGATGCGGGTGATTTTGAACTGGCCTTTGTCGATCAGGTTATCGCCGTAGCCTTCTTGCCACGTGAGCACCGCGCCCTCTTTCGGCAAGCCTGTTTGCCCTGTGGTGTCGATGTGCAAGGTGAGTTGGTCGCTTTGTGTGCCAGCGGCGTCGATGCGCTCCCACGAGGTCAAGCGGCTATTAATGATGCGTTCGCCTGCTCCGCTCACGCGAACGCTTGGTAAATAGTTGGATGGATTGTTTAGTCCCATATATTGGTTACCGTCTCTGCTGCTTTGTTTGGCAAGGTGGGGATCTCGATCATAACGCCAGCGGGAAGCACTGGCCCGTAGGCTTCTAAGCCGGGGTTTTGTTCGAACAAGGCTTCTTCCGCTTGGTCGTCGTTGCGTTTTAGGGCGATCCACAGAATGTTGGATATGGTGTCGCCGTCGCGGCTACGGATGGTTGTCATTGGCGTACTCTTCTAGCTCTAGGGTGAATCCGAGGACGAAAGCGGTGCCGTCGTCGATGATCTTGTCTTGCTTCTCTTGCAAACGTTTGATCGTCCATTGGCCTAAATTGTTGCCGTAGCCATCGGCCAGCACCAACGGCGCTCGCTGGTTTTGTAAGGCGCGTAAGGCGTTGAGATTCGCCATGCCATCGCCTTGAAACCACGTCCCTGTGACCGTGATGTTTTCCAACTGTTGGCCGGTGTTTTGGCTCATCGGCTTTTGACCGTATCGCGCCACCGCGACCCAACCGCCGTCGCTAGTGCGCTGCAAACCCTCGTATGGCGTGCCTTCGCTGAGCGAAAACACAAAACCACCGAGCGACATCATCTGACGCATGATTACTCCTTAGATAAAAATGGAAGGACAGAAACGAAAAAGCCCATCGAGGGATGGGCTTGGGGTTTGGTTTGCTTATATTAAGAGGTTAAGGGGTGTTTTTTTCTGAGCCCGAACTTAACGCCAAGCTCACCGGCACATACTGCGGAGAGCGTTTTTGTGTGGTAATGGAGCGTAGCGACAGACACAAAAACGAGCGTAGCAGTATGTGTCCGCGTGCAGATTTTTGTAGCCCTATCTATATTTTTTTCAACATATTTTGACCATGAATCAAGTATTTTTCTTGAGTGTGATTCTGCTTTTTTTCCTATTGCCACGCAAACTACAATCTGCCCTACGATGGAAAACACACTTGTAGCTATGATTAGATACTTTAGCCAATGCTCTAAAACTAATAATGAAATTAGAATAAACGGAAACATTACAACGATTACACCAACAGATTGAATGTAAGTTCGTATTGTAAGCGAATGCCACCGCCTATTTTCAATATTTAGGTAATTACCGGCATCAGCTCTCGCTGTTACGGTAGTTGATGAATTAACAATAAGCTCTATAAAGTTCTCAAATTCACTATGCAATTCTAGGCTTTTTTGGCGGAGTGATATCAATTGCTTTCCGGTATAAATCAATGCAGGAATCAAGATACCAAAAATTGATGCCCAAGCAGCTATTTTATTAACTAAAACATAGTCCATATCTGATTCCTTGCTGAACCCTAACATTTTAATAGTGCGCATGCGCGTTTAGACAATTCCAAGACCGTCCCAAAAACCCTATAAACAATTGAATAATAAAAGTTTTATGTAACTATTCACAAAAGTGAAAACTGGAAAAACGAGCAAGCGCGTTATTTCATTTATCCACAGCGCGTTATTTCTGCTCTGTGGGTTCTTATTCATTGATACTAAAAGACTTTCTTATTTACTGCCAGTACAAATCGCGCACAATTGAGTTATTTAAAAGGCTAAACGCGCAAAAATGAGGTCATTTCAAAAATAAACTGTCTATATGTACATAAATTTTCAATTTGGGGTCGGATGAAAAGCTCATCTATTTTTCATCCGGCTCTAAACAACTAAAGCCCACTTAAGCAGGCTTTAGTTGCTTGTCGCTTAGAAGTCTACAAAGTTGCGTTGGGCGAAGTCTTTGACGCGGGTGATGTTGTCGTTTACCCAGTCTGCTTACCTGAATGAAAAAGCTAGTCGTGCTATTTGCTGTTGCTTTTTTTGTTAGGAAAGTGCGGACGGCTTGGATTAGGTCGATGAGTTCTTTTGATGGAACGACGACGGGGTCGCTTTGTATCTGCATGGATTTGACGATGTTGTTGAGCAGTTGCTTTCCTTGGAGGGAATAGCTGTCTGTTTCCGCTAGTGCTAGGTTGTCTGTGGTTGGTTTTGCTCGTTGAGCTGTTTGGAGTAGATGAAGGCTAGGTGCTATTTTTCATCTAGCCCCAAATTCAAAAATGGAAGGACAGAAACGAAAAAGCCCATCGAGGGATGGGCTTGAGGTGTTTGGTTTTGAAGTGGTTAAAGGGTGTTTTTTGTCTGATTCAAAATTTACAAATATTGGAAATCAACGACTCTGCCCCCTTGAATCCCAAACTAATTAAAACAGATTTTTACTGAATTTGACGTAAAAAACTTTACCATTGTCCAACTCAATTTTATCTATAATTCCCGTTTCATCCAAACCAGCTATAGATTGACTATAAGTTTTTCCTTGTAGATCTTTGACAAGAGCACTGAACATCTCAAACTCTTCATACTGATCTCTAGCTGTAGGAAAAGTAAATGCTGTTTGTTTTGTTTTACCGTCTCCTAAATTTCGTGGCATTTTTTTTGAAAATATACGGGTTGCTTTAGCACCATTTTTTTGGGATCTTGATAACCAATTATTTATATTTAATCCTAATCCGGCATCAGTTAATAGCAATTCTTTATAATAAACCCAATATCTAAGGCATTTCTTAACAAACAAAACATTTAAGTTTTTTATATTTTCATTTGGAGTATCAATAAGACCTTCAGCTAAACTTCCAGAAGAAACTAGAAAATTACTACCATAGTTAGGATGTATAAAATCGCAGAGAAAATCATAATCTGCTTTTACAATATGTGATTTTGGATAAGGATCAATAGGTATTCCAAACCTTTTTATAGCTTCATTTTTTGTAAATGATTCTTGAAACAGAAAACTATGATGAGGAATTGTTGTGTTATCTATATCTAATGATGTGTCTATTGCACCGAAATATTCATCTAAAATTTTAATAGAATCATGAATATGTACTGGTTTTTTATTATTTTTTTGTTCATTTCTATTACCAGTACCGTAATACGAAATATTATAAGCAGAACTTAATTCTTTTAACAGTTTATCTATAGCATCTTGATTACTTTGTCCTGTTAATTTATTTACAGTCGATTCTAATTTTTTTACAATATATGCATAGTTAGCCGTATGTTCTAATGCTGCACGAGCAAAGCTCGCTAGACCAAATACATTATCATTAGAATAGCAATCGCTTGCCCCTTTATAAATATATTTTAATTTTGCAGCTGTTAATAAATTAAAATATATATGTTCGAAAATAACTTTTTGCAGAAGATCTCTGGTTCCAGAAATCCCTTTATTAACCACACAATAATTCTCAGTATATCTATTCTTTAACTTGTCAAAGTCTCTCCCATATTCAATCAACATTTTTTCATTCATGAAATATTCTAAAACTTCTGAAAAAGGGTTATTTAACATATATTACCAATACTAAAAATTTTGGGCAGTAAAACTATTCTAGCTAACAGCTTAATAGTGCGCACTTACACTGATACTAAAAGATTTTCTCGTTTCCTACCAGCCAAAACAACAACTAAAGCCCACGTCTGTGGGCTTTGCTTTTGTTACTTGAAAAAGCTTGTCGCTTAGAAGTCTACAAAGTTGCGTTGGGCGTAGTCTTTGACGCGGGTGATGTTGTCGTTTACCCAATCTGGTGTGCGTAGTTGGGCGATTTGAGTTTGGTACATGCGGACGGCTTGGATTAGGTCGATGAGTTCTTTTGATGGAACGACGACGGGGTCGCTTTGTATCTGCATGGATTTGACGATGTTGTTGAGCAGTTGGTATTTGTCGGTTTCCGCTAGGGCTAGGTTGTCTGTGGTGGCGGGAAGTTGTTTTTGCTCGTTGAGCTGTTTTTCCATTTGGTTGAAGGCGTTGATGTAGGCTTCTTTGAACTGGGCGGCTTTGGTGCCGGTGAAGCCCATGGCCAAGAAGACGAAGCCGTCGCGGGTGATGCGATACATTGGCTCTTTTCGTGTTTTGCCTAACCCTATTTTCACTTCTTTTTCCATCAGCTCAAAATTGAGCGCATGGAACGCTGCACTACATTCAAGGCTTTCTATTTTGCGTAATACGTTTCTATGTTGCTTACCAAAGCTCTTGGCAATATCAGTCGAGGTGGTGGTGATTTGATCATTAGTGATTTGTACAACAGGTGCGTCATTGCTTGAGATAAAATATATGGGGTCAGAGTAAAATTAAACAGCTTCATTCATGACCAATCATTTACTACTTTAAAGGCCTTGCCTCTGTACCACATTGAGGACAGACAGCAGAATTTGATTTCCATTTACAGTGACAGTTACTACAAACAAAAGTGCTGTTTTTGTAGCCGTTTGCTAATGACGTTGGAGACCTGCTCGTTCCCCAGTCTTTAGGAGGCCCTTCCTTTCGTATAGCAAGTTTTTTTTGCTTTTTTGCATTCTCACTTTGAATAAAGGCTTTCTGCTTTACTTCATTAAATCTAGGGTGATAAACCCACCGCTTCCCTTCAATTCCATTCATTAGGAAATGTTTCAAAGCTTCTAAATACTGTCCATTTTTTGTTTTCTGAAACGCTTCTCGTAATGCCTTAGCATCAAACTCAATTACCCCTGCTTTTGACTCTTTAGGGTCAGATAGCTCAGTAGGCACAGGTCTATCTTTGTAACTGACAAAAATAACGAAAGGATAGCCGCCTACGCTAGCCAAAACATCAACTACAACTCCAGAGAATTTTTCACCAATCCTTATTTCTTGAAGGTTAATATCTTGCGTTCTAACGACATTCATAATATCTGGCAATATGCTTTTTTTGTTTTCATCATAAATTTGAGTAGGAACTGTAAGTAAAGGGATTTTTAAGTCTAATCCTGTTTGTGATATTTGACGTATCATCATTCTTACAGATACGTAAAAAGAAAAGTCACAAGGAACCTTAGTTGAATGATGAGATTTCTTAACTTTGTGTGCGAAATGCCATTCATTTTTTTCACCGTGCCTAGCAGTCAATAAGGTTTGACATGAAGGACAGATACAACCGCATTTATCGCCATTCGGAACATTGCCAACATCTACAAAATCACCAGTTTCAATATCTTGCCCGAATGGTAATAAGTTACCCAGCCTCATAACATTACCTATCAACTAATCCTATTTCTAAAAATAATGCCAGCATGCCGCCCTATTAAGCAAATGATTTATCCCCACCCCCTCAAACCACTTCACTTGCAACCACAGAACACCTGTACCCTGCTTTGCTGTCGCCGCGTGCGGTGACTTTGTCGATGGACCAGTTACCTTTCATTTCGGGTGGGAAGGTGTCGTTTAGGGTGAGGATGCCTTCTGCGACGAGTTTGGGGTTGCCTGGTAAGTCGAGGGTGACGCTGGTGCCTTGGCGTTGGCTTTTGATGAGGTCGTCTTGGCAGGCTTGTTGGGCGGTGGTTGGGTTGTCGTAGCTTTGGCGTAGTTTTTTGTAGGGTGCGGTGCCGACTTGTACGGTGTGTTCTTCCCCTGTGTTGTTGTTTGTCCAGTTGGCTTTAACGCCGGTGATGGCGCTTCGGCTGGGTCGGTCGAGTTGGCAGTTGATGAATTGGCCAAGCTCACTGGGTGTGTTTTGGTTCGGTACGCCGACGACGACGGGCGGGATGGCTTGCCCTGTGATGGTGTTTACTTGGCCACGTTTGGCGAGGACGTACAGGTCGTTGACGGGTTTGGCGATGGCGTCCCGTTCCCGTGCGATGCGGGTTAAGAAGGTGCTGTCGGTTTCGTCGGTTTGGTCCATGTGCTCAAGCAGGACGCTTTCAAACTCTTTGGCCACGCGTGGGCTGAATCCGTGGGGCGTGACGACTTGGCGGAACAGATCGGCAAGGCTGACGTTTTCGAAGGTGCGTGTGCGGCGTTCCTTAAAGCCGGTTTTGTCCTCTACCTGAAACGGCGCGGCGGTGGCCACGATGGTGACGCTGGGCGGAAACAGTGTCGGCACGATGCGGACGGCTTGGATTAGGTCGATGAGTTCTTTTGATGGTACGACGACGGGGTCGCTTTGTATCTGCATGGATTTGACGATGTTATTGAGCAGTTGCTTTCCTTGGAGGGAATAGCTGAATCTATTGAGGTCAGATAAAAAACTAATCTATTTTTCACCTGACCCAAAATTATTATTTTTTTTGACAGATACAGGACGTTAAACTAATTTTAATTTGAATTTCCCATTTAAAGAGGCTTACTCCAATGAAAGTTTTAGTGTTCTGTATCATAGCTATATCACTAGCAGCATGCGTTGGTAATACAAAACCAGCTCAAAATTCTATGCAGGTACAAAGTCATACTTGGAGAACAGAAAACTTTCGAAATCCCGGATTAAATACAGGATTACTTGTAATTACTCGCGATACCGGTATGAGAGGTTCTTCTTGTATTCCAATGATTACTGTAAACGGAGAACATGTTGCTCCTATCAATGTAGGTGAAAAATTAGCCCTACACTTAACTGCTAATACATATTCATTAAAGGCTATTCCAAATAAAAATTGCGCGGCTAGCGTGATAGAAACTGTTATAGAAATTACTGAAGATAAAAAGGTTAATCTTCGCCTTGGCTTTGTAGATCGCAGTATGTTTTTTACAGGTAGTTAATATTTATTATGCTTGAATACTAAGACATATTTTCAATTTGGCTATTAGGACTATTTGGGGGCAGATGAAAAATAGATTAGTTTTTCATCTGCCCCCCAAATTTCAAACTCAAACCACTTCACTCGCCACCACAGTACACCGATACCCTGCTTTGCTGTCGCCTCTTGCAGTGACTTTGTCGATAGACCAGTTGGTTTTCATTTCGGGTGGGAAGGTGTCGTTTAGGGTGATGCTGGTGCCTTGTCTTTTACGTCGGTGATGTCGCCGCCTTGGAATAATAATGTCGGTATTACCTTCTCGCTTCTTGGTTCTTCTTTCTTGGTGATGGCGCGCCTAGCAGACAGCGCATAGTTTCAGCCAAACAAAACGATGACGCTCCATTTACTCTTCTCAGTACACTTTAAGGTTGTTTTTCCCGTTAATCTAAAACTAGACTCACTTGTCCCTTAGAAATCTTGTAATTTTATGACATAATATTGGCCATCTGTCGTAAG
>CAXBGJ010000111.1:0-10552 GCA_963975045.1 uncultured Marinomonas sp.
CTGACGCTGGCGCGACTTGGGTGGAAATTGATGTGTACTTAATCGCCGAGGGTGGGCTGGTCATTTTCCACGACGATACGCTGGACCGCTGTACCAATGGGTCTGGTGTTACACGAGATGCGCGACCTACTGTTATGGCTGAATTAGATGCAGGGTCTTGGTTTTCTGCGGATTTTGCAGGTGAAAAAGTCCCCACTTTGTTAGACGCGCTGGAGTGCATTCAATCTTTAAACCTGGGTTTGAATCTTGAAATCAAGCACGATGGTGCGGACGTTGAAAATATTGTTCCTGCTGTGCTGGCAATGCTACGAGATCATTGGGAAGACAATGATAATTTAATGATTTCAAGCTTTAATCATGCCGCCTTACAGTTGTGCTACGACATTGATGCTGATCGTCATTTGGCTCAACTCTATGAAGACATTCCAGCAGATTGGCAGGCGCAACTTGAAGGCATTAAAGCGTACAGCTTGAATTGCGATTATTCTCGATTGACACAATCCCAGGCGCAAGCCGTAAAAGCGGCGGGTTACAAATTACTGTGTTATACCGCTAATGATCCACGAAAAGTAGAATCCCATTGGGCGTGGGGAATGGATGCGGTGATTACTGATGACCCAACAATTTTTGCCTTTCTATCGGCTTAGTTATTTTTATCTGTTTATTTAGGGTTATTTTGTGGGTTTGAATGAGCGACAAAACCAGATATTAAACTGGGTGCAGCAAGAAGACGCTTTGTTGGTGGAAGACATGGTGGCACGGTTTAATGTGTCATCACAGACTATCCGAAAAGACATTAATCAGTTGGCCGAGCGTCATTTGATCCGCCGCACTCATGGTGGTATTGCACCGGTTTCCAGTGCAGAAAATCTGCCTTTTGACCACCGTCAATTTTTGAATGGCGATGCAAAAACGTCGATTGCAGCGAAAGTGGCTCAGTTGATTCCAGATGGTGCGTCGGTGTTTTTAGGCATAGGTACGACCGTCGAATATGTCGCCAAAGCCTTGGTGGCGCATCATAACCTGCAAGTGTTTACTAATAATTTAACGGTGGCCGGTATTTTGGGTAATTACCCCAACATCCGAGTGCGGGTGTTGGCGGGTAAGTTGCGGCATCAGCATCATGATTTAGTGGGCGAAGAGACTCTGTCGGGTTTGCGACAGTATTATTTTGACTATGGTGTATTGGGCTGTGGCGGTATGGATGAAGAGCAAGGCATTCTTGATTTTGATCCCGAAGAAGCCGCGGTAAGCCGGGTGTTAGTAGAGCAAAGCCGTTATAACGTGCTGGTGGCGGATCAATATAAATGGGGACGTAAAGCCATGGCGCGCGTGAAGCCTTTTTCGGCGATTGATTGGTTTTTTAGTGATGCTCTAAGTGAAGAGCAAACCCGTTTACTCACCTCTCATGGTGTTCAAATTCAACTTTGTTCTTAGGACGAATATGTCTATATCTGATCTTTCTGCACTAGCAAATCATGATTGCCAAGAGTTACGGTTTATTTTAACGGATTTTGACGACACCCTTACTTGGGAAGGGCAGTTACCTGTTGAAACAGTACGCGCGTTGGCTCAATTGGAAGTGAATGGGCTCAAGGTGATTCCTGTTACAGGCGGCTGCGCGGGTTGGTCAGATATGATCGCCAGATCACTCCCCGTTGATGGTGTGATTACCGAGGGCGGTGCGTGTTTTATTGGTAAAACAGTAGACCGACATCTTACGTATGCCTTTTGGCGTGACGAGGTGGAAATGCGGGCAGAGCAAGCGCGTTTGCTCGATCAAGTTAATCAAGTGTTAACTCAGTTTCCTCGGTTGCGCTTGGCAAGAGACCAGTCTTATCGGTTGACGGATGTGGCGATTGATTACGCACAAGATGTTAAGCCGCCTGCTATAGAAGACAAAAACGCCTGTCTTGCGGCCTTGATTGCATTGGGCCTCAATGCAAAGGCGAGTTCGATACACATTAATGTTTGCTCACAGGGCTACGACAAGTTTTCCATGGCACAGCGAGTATTGAGTCAGGTGTATGGCTTAAGTGACGCTGAGCAGCAACAGCAAGTGTTGTATGTTGGTGATGCGCCTAACGATGAAAGTATGTTTGCCCGTTTTCCGCTAAGCGTTGGCGTGGCTAATATTGCTGAGCATTTGTCGATCATGCACCATCGGCCTCGTTATCAAACGACTCAGCCTGGCGGGTTGGGTTTTGCAGAGTTGGCGGATTTTGTCTTGGCCGCGCGCCGTGTTTAAGCGTTAATGCTCTGATTCTTTGCTTTGTGATTTTTTCGGCAAAAATGACGCGATCAAAACAGCTACGCTACCAATAATCAGTCCGACTAATAAGCTTACGCCAGTATTGATGACACTGGTCATGACTGGAAGTTGGGCGATGTCACCAGAGACCGCCAGTTCAGCAACGTGATGTAATACTGGCAAGCCGTGTACAAAAATACCACCACCAACCAAGAACATGGCAATGGTGCCGACAATAGTGAGAAGGCGGATGAGCATAGGTGCGCCTTTCAATATGGCGAAACCCAGTTGTTGAATGATCTTTTTGCTGGATTGATGCAGATGCAGACCAATATCGTCAAGGCGGACAATGAGTCCAACCAACAAATACACGCCAACGGTAACAACGAACGCAATCAGACTGACGACAAGAGCTTGTGTTATTAGGTCTTGGCCCGCCACCGTGCCAAGGGCGATGACAATAATTTCAGCTGATAGCACAAAGTCGGTACGAATAGCGCCACGCACCTTGTCTTTTTCTAGCGTTAATAGCTCGGTGTCGCTTTTGGCTTGTTGTACATTTTTTCTAAGGGTGTCTTTTTCGTCTTTGTTGTTTTTGAAAGAGTGTAATATTTTCTCGGCGCCTTCAAAGCACAGGTATAAACCACCTGCCATTAGTAAAGGTTGAATCAACCAAGGTATAAAGGCACTGATGGTCAGTGCTAGTGGTACGAGGATGAGCTTGTTTAGGAAGGATCCTTTGGCAACGGCCCAAACGACAGGAAGTTCACGATCTGCTTTCACACCAGACACTTGCTCAGCATTCAGGGCAAGGTCATCTCCCAATACTCCTGCGGTTTTTTTGACGGCGACTTTAGAAAAAATCGCGACATCATCGAGCAATGTTGTTATGTCATCTAATAACGCCAATAAACCTGTCATAGCCATGGTCATTTTCTCTTTAAAATTGAACGTTATCGATGTTGATTAGTCGCATGCACCAAGTCGTTTTGAAATAGTGTTTGCAGCGTGTTTAACCTGTAATTTCATTTCTTCATAGGTTTGGTCACTGGTGCGAAAGGCGGGAGCGGTCACACTAATGGCGGCAATGGCTTCGTTACGAGTATTGAAGATAGGCGCTGCGGCACATTTTATCCCCATCACATGTTCTTCTAAATCGAGTGAAACACCTGTTTTTTGAACCTGTTGTAGGTCGGCTCGTAATGCCTGCGGCGTAACCAGTGTATGGTCTGTATGACGGATAAAAGATTGCGCGGCAATGACGGTCTCTTGTTTGTCTTCTGGTAAAAAAGCCAGCATCGCTTTACCGACACCTGTACAATAAACAGGGCCTTTTTTCCCTACGGCAGAGTATAAACGCAAGCTTTTAGGGCTTTCGAGTTTATCAATATAAATAACATCTGCTCCGTCTAAAACCGCGAGGTGAATGGTTTCTTGAGTCTTTGACCACAAGTCTCGCATGGGCGCTGCGGCAACGTCTCGAATGTCTAAATTTGCCCACGTGCGGTGAGCAAGAACAAGCAATTCATAGCCCGGATAATAGGCTTGCTTATGTTCGTCAAAGCGGACAAGACCATGCTCAAGTAACGTATTTAATTGCCTATGAGCGGTTGCTTTTGGGAGCTCAGAAAGGTCGACTAACTCCGCAAAACGTAATGGTACCGGCGACGTGCAAACATGGTTAAGCATGTTGAGTGCTTTGCTAAGTGATGATCCCGAGGTTTTGGTTTCCATGACGCTTCCTGACAGTAATACATGCTATTGTTTTGTATAAGTTAGTTTTCATTTTAACACTGTGTGGCGAGAATATAACCTTAAACAGGTTTTAAGCGTCAGTAGATGGACGTTCTGTTGTCACTGTTTTATTTTTAGTTGATTATTCGTATTTTTCGATAGTTTTTATTATGAGGATGTTTATGACCGGCTCTTTGCGTATTTGGCGTCGTATGGTTATGCCGGATTTGGTTCGTGTCCATCGTTATCAGAGCTTGCCTGAGCAAGGGCCAAAGGTGTTGTTTTTTAGTGGTGGCTCGGCGTTAAATAAAATCAGCCGTGTATTTAAAGAATACACACATCATTCTATTCATCTGGTGACTCCTTTTGATTCTGGTGGCAGTTCCGCCCGATTGCGCGCTGAGTTTGATATTCCCGCGGTGGGGGATTTACGCAGTCGTTTGATGGCGTTGGCGGATGAAACGGTTATGGGGCAGCCTGAGGTGTATGATTTGTTTACGCATCGCCTTGCTCAATATGAAGAGCCATTGGTGCTAAGGGCGCAACTACAACAGCTTGTGTCGGGCGAGCATCCTCTTATTGAGTGTATTCCAAATCCGATGAAAGCGTTGATACAAACTCAGCTAGCCGTCACCCAAGCGCGTATTCATGATGACTTTGATTTGCGCGGGGCAAGCATTGGTAACCTTATTATGGCGGGTGGTTACTTAAATAATCAGCAGCAATTAGATCCCATCATTTTTTTATTCTCTCGATTGGTTAAAACATTAGGCGATGTAAAAACAACCTTGGATGCGAGTTTGCATTTAGGCGTTGAGTTAGAGAATGGCGACATCGTCTTAGGGCAACATAATATTACAGGGAAAGAAAAAGAGATCTTACCGAGCCCGATAAAGCGTATGTGGTTGAATAAAGGGTTGCGTGAAGTGGTTCATACGAATCAGCATATTGGAGATGACCGTAAGGACGCTATTGAAGGCGCGGATTTAATTTGTTATCCCCCAGGCAGCTACTATAGTAGCTTGCTGGCTAATCTTATGCCTGAAGGTGTTGGTCGATCCATTTGTCAGAATCCGAATCCTAAAGTCTATTTGCCTAACCTTGGTGTAGATCCTGAGCAGCAAGGACTGCCCTTAATGGAAAGAATTAAGCGCTTGATAGTGACTGTTTTGGCAGATGTTAAAGCAGAGGCGTCCTTTTCAGCATTGGATTATTTGCTGCTCGACGATGTGTATGATTATGGTGTGGTGGATATTGCCCAACTGAATGACCTCAATATTATGGTCATTAAAACACCATTAATTGCTGAGAAAATGGATAAGTACGACGAACGGCTAGTGGCAAGAGCATTGCTTTCATTGGCTTAATCCTTACAATTCGAGCCCCAAAAAAGGACACAAGTGTCCTTTTACAAAGGTCTTAATAGATTTGAGTTACGTGAAATAACATTTTTGTATTTTTAGAAACAAGGTCTTAGGTGTCATAGTAGGTAACAAGCGTTTTATATAAAAGAGAGTGGTAATGAGCACACGAGTACTGATATGTGATGATTCAAAGATAGCTAGGAAGCAATTAGCAAGAATATTACCAACGGACTGGGATGTGGATGTTGAATTCGCAGAAGACGGTCAAGAGGCTTTGGATATCTTATCATCTTCTGTGTTTGACCTTTTGTTTTTAGATTTAAACATGCCAATCAAAGACGGCTATGAAACACTTGAGGCATTGCAGTCTTTTAAGCAAGCGCCAGCGGTTATTGTCGTGTCAGGAGATGTTCAGCCAAAAGCAATACAACGAGTGAAGGACATGGGAGCGGTCGCTTTCCACAAAAAACCCGCATCGGCTGAAGGCTTGCGTAGTTTATTGATATCTTTAGGGTTGTTTACTGTTGGCGCCAAAGCAAGCGCTGTTGTGGCGGAACAAAGCTCTGCGGCGGAGCAATTTACCCTTAATGACTGTCTGCAAGAAGTGTCGAATATCGCTATGGGGCGAGCCGCGAGCGTGTTGGCGAATATGCTCAATGTCTTTATTAAGCTGCCTGTACCCACCGTGAATATTTTAGAAGTCGGCGAATTGCAAATGGCTTTGGATTACAGTGTTAAGGAAGACAGTTGTTCGGCGGTATCGCAAGGCTTTGTTGGTTCTGGTATCGCTTTTGAGACATTACTTATTTTTAGCGATTCTAGCTTCCCTGATATGGCTAAACTGCTCAACGTAAGAGAAGACATTGATAGCGTTGTTGAGGTCGAGCTCCTCATGGATGTTTCCTCCGTATTGGTTGGGCCTTTCATTGATGCGCTTGGCAAACAATTAAATATCGATTTTAGTCAGAGCCACCCTGTTCTTTTAGCTCAACACGCTAGGGTGTCAGATTTGGTCAATGCTAAAAAAGCCAAATGGAAGCGCACGCTCGCGGTTGAGATTGTGTATGAAGTGGAAAACTATCAAATCAATTGTGATTTGATGCTGTTGTTTACTGAAGATTCTGTATCGGTACTAGAGAACTTACTGTCCTATTTGGTTGAGGAAGATTAGATAAATGAGCAACAACGCAGAAGATATGATGGAACTGCACTGGCTATTCGATATGCTTCAGCACATTGATGTTGGCCTGGTTGTTTTGAGTCAAAAGTATGAGATTAAACTGTGGAATAGTTTCATGGAAAACCACAGTGGAGTGAGCTCTTCTATCGCTAAAGAACAGTCATTATTTAACATCTTTCCAGATATAAATGCCGACTGGCTCCAGCATAAGCTGGACAATGTGATTGCCTTGCGAACACCCATTTTTATTTCATGGGAGCAGCGGCCACACCTATTTCCTTTTAAAGGTTATCGTCCCATTACAGGCATTGCTGACAAGATGTATCAAAATGTCGCCTTACGTCCGATTACCAATGCTGATGGCTCTGTTAAATACGTTTGTATGGTGGTTTATGATGTGACGGACGTTGCCACCAATAAAGAGTCCTTGTCTTACGTGAACCGCCAATTGGATTATTTAAGCAAAATTGATCCACTGACGGATCTACATAACCGCGGTAGTCTTGATAAAGCGCTAAATAGTACGTTTGATGCGTTTAAAATAGATCAACGTGGCCCACATTCTCTAGTAATGACAGACATCGATTTCTTTAAAAAAGTTAATGATGGGCATGGTCACCCAGCGGGTGATCTGGTGTTGAAAGAAGTCTCAAGAATCCTTTCAACCAGTGCCCGAAAAGGAGATCTTGTTGGTCGTTATGGCGGTGAAGAGTTTGCTATTTTATTGCCAAACACGGATGCGGCAGGCGCGCTTTTTTTCTGTGAAGCGGTGCGTAAAAAAATAGCTGAAACGAAAATTTCGACGCTAAAATCTGAAATTTCTGTGACCATGAGTTTTGGGATTTCAGAGATTGAAAATACGGATAAAGCAATGTCAGATTGGCTAAGGCGTGCTGATGACGCTTTGTATAAAGCCAAAGACAGCGGCAGAAATAAGTCGATTATATATTCTTAGTTTAGTGAAAATAGTACGAGGAGCGAGCTGATTTGGCTCTTCGTACGTTACGCTGCATTTATGCGCGGTATAAACCTTTTAAGCTATCTTGGTGCTTGTCACCTAGTAAACATATCCCTTCTGGATCAATTAGGATTCGTCCATTCATCGCTTCGCGTCCTAGTAACATTCGATAACCCATACTGTCTCTGTTTGTAAGCGTTACTTCTACTTCCCATGATTTTTCACCAAGAGAAAGTGGCACTCGTATAACAGGACGTTGCTCTTTATCGCCACTTGAACTTTTTATGATTCTTTGATCAATAAGAGGGGCTTCGCAGTGAACGGTTACTTTTCGATTTTTTTGTAATGGATGAACTTCAAAACTTACCCAGTTTTTACTTTCACGGGTGAAGCGCAAAATATTGATCGCGTGCATTGACGATGTTTTTGCGCCAGAATCAACGCGGGCTTTGATAGCGGGAATATTAAGAGAAGGGAATGCGCACCACTCGTCGCTGCCAATGACCATTTTTGGTTCGTTTAGTTGATTCATAACAATATGGCACCTTATAAAAAAGATAATATAAGAAGGTTTGAAACCGTCTTGTAGTTGCTGTGTTTTATAGCGTAAAAGCGTGATTAGGTTAAGTCTTTATTGAGATCTAGCAGAGTTAATCTCTCTATTGAATTGTCAGTATAAGCACAAGCTATTGTAATCGTGTTATCTGAAGTTACTATGTGCATACAAAAACACTTTATTGGAGTTGTAGATGAATGGCCGACTGATGCAAGAGTTGGAAGAGCTGGGTGGCGAAATACGCCCAGTAAGCTTTAAAAAATGCGATCAAATCATCATCGATCAGCCAGGCTTTAGCGCTGTTATTGCGTTATGGGGTGGTCATTTAGAAAGCTTTGTTCCTGCTGGTCAAGAGGATCTGTTGTTTCAATCTACAAATCAGGGTGGAGAAGGGCGTTTTGCACGTCGTCACTTTGGTGTTCCTGTTTGCTGGCCTTGGTTCGGTGCTCATGACATGCAGAGTGATTACCCAGCCCATGGCCTTGCGCGTTATTTTCGTTGGGAATTTATTGAGGCCGGGCGTTTTAAGAATGGCGATGTGAAAATTGTGATTCGTTTAGCGTCGGAAGACCACCCGTTAATTGAAGAAATGTGGCCATTCGCTTTTGAACTTCGTCAAGTTTTTCGCTTTTCGAGCAAGGGTTTTAAGGTGAATTTCTCTGCGGCTAATTTGTCTGATGAGCCTATGCCTATCAGTGAAGCGCTCCATACTTACTTTAATGTCTCAGATAATCAGACAACCGAAGTGCATGGTTTGGATCAAGTATCGTATGTTGATAAAATTGATAACGGTAGTCGCCAACTACAACAAGGTGTCATAACGCCTTGTGATCTTATAGACAGAGTATATTTGTCTGCACCAGATGTTTGTGAAATACATGATCCCGGTTTTCAACGAAAACTGATCATTCAAACAGAGGGTAGTAACAGTACTGTAGTGTGGAATCCAGGCGCCGATATTGCTAAACAGCGAACGGATATGGAAGATGGAGATTATCGCTGCTTCGTATGTGTGGAAGCGGCTAATGCACTTAGTAATGCGTATGAGATCGCCCCAGGTGAGATTCATCAGCTCAAATTGAAAGTGAAGTACAAGCCTCTTTTTGATGAGTAATCTAAAAGTTAGGTAAAAAAAAACCGCAGGTCATGCCTAGCGGTTTTTTTATTATTTTGAATTATGGCGCTATCTGTACGACGATAAGCCTTAATCTATATTGTATTCCATGATCAATGGAGCATGATCTGAAAAACGCTGGCCTTTGTATATAGAGCCGCCTTGAATCAGGTTTTTAATGCCTGGTGTGGCGATTTGATAGTCTAGACGACCACCTTCATCTAATTTCCAAGCGCGCTCGTAATCAGGCCACCAAGTGTACTGCTTGTCTTGTTTGTTTATCTGGCGAAAAGCGTCAATGTATTCCATTTCATTGAATATTTCGTTTATCCATTTACGCTCTTCTGGTAAAAAGCCAGAGTTACGTTGGTTAACGAACCAACTACTAACATCAATGGGCGAGCGTGCGACATTCGCAGTACCACAAAAAATAAATTCGCGGCGCTTACGTCGAGTCTTAACTAGGTGGCTTTTAAACCCCTCCATAAAACGATACTTGTGCTCTTGTAAAGCATCCTCATGGTTAGAGCCATGAGGCGTTAAGAAAGCACCTATGCTGACTTTCTCGAAGTCCGCTTGAATAAAACGTCCTTCAAAGTCGCATTCAGGGAATCCCATGCCTGTCATAATCGCTTTAGGCATCGTTTTACAATAGATGGCAACACCTGCTTGCTCTGGGTTCTCCATAGAGTCAAAGAAGTATGTATTGTACCCAGGCGGGAAAAACACACTGTCGTTCAGAGTGCGTTCATCGGCCTGTATGTCTTGTAGACACACAACATCTGGGTCCTGGCGAACCATCCATTCAAAAAAGCCGCGATCGGCTGCTTGTCTTATACCGTTTACATTAAGGCTGATGACCTTCATTTCTGGTCCCTACAATTCCTAGCCGTGTGTTATATTAGCGCCTATCCAATGTTGGCATGGCTTCGCTCGTTCTTGGCGGCGCTTTGTTGTGTATTATTTATCTTTCTGGAGTTGGCATGAAACCTTACCAAAGAGACTTTATTGAATTCGCTATCGAGCAAAACGTGTTGCGCTTTGGCGAATTTACTCTTAAATCTGGCCGTGTGAGCCCTTACTTTTTTAATGCAGGTCTGTTTAATTCAGGACAAGCATTAGCTAAGTTAGGGCGCTTTTACGCAGCCTCATTAATGGAATCAAATGTTCCATTTGATGTTCTATTTGGTCCTGCCTACAAGGGCATTCCATTAGCAACAACAACCGCTGTTGCTTTGTATGACCATCATAACGTAGACACACCATACGTTTTCAACCGCAAAGAAGCAAAAACTCACGGTGAAGGTGGTTCTCTTGTAGGAGCCCCTTTAGCTGGTAAGGTCATGATTATCGATGACGTGATTACCGCAGGAACCGCCATTCGAGAAGTCATGG